>JBFKMA010000017.1:0-14317 GCA_041630175.1 Albidovulum sp. | reverse complement strand
TCGAGGCGAAGGTCAAGGCCGAGGTCGCAAAGCTCTGCGCCCGCTTCCCGCTCTATCCCGGCCTCTGAGGCCCAAACAGCACCGGACGGGAAAGGGGGGCGACGCCCCCCTTTTTCATGCGCGACGGCGGCGGCCTGACGCGCATCCCGAGACCGTACGGCCGCGCGACCTTCCCTCCGCGTCAGAGGTAGCCGCGCCAGACGAGCAGGAGGATCACCAGGACGATGGTGATGAAGACCGCGGACCCGATCCCGGTCACCATGTCGCGAAGGATCGCCCGGCGCCGCGCCCCGGCGCCGAGCGGCTTGAGGTAGCGCACGCAGGCATCGAAGGCCGCCGCGCTGCGTTCGTGGTCAAGCTGCACCTGAAGCCTCGGCATCTGGGCCTGACGCTCGGCCTTCACCAGGTATTCCGCCTGGCGCCGCACGCGCCGCGGCAGAAACCGCCCGCCGCGCCTCAGCTTTTCCGCGAGCCCCTCGCCGCGAATGCGCAGGCGCGCCTCCATCAGCTCGGCGACCCTTCCGGCCATCTGCTGCACGGTAACGCCAGTCATTCGCGCCCCCCGTTGGCGCTCAGGATACCTCTGCCGCAAGGCGCTCGCAACGGACTGGAAGCGGCGCGCGCGCCGGGCTAGGAAGGGCCATGCTGAGATTTGACGAATACGGAACAGAGACCAGGCTCCCCACACTCCTCATCGTGCACGGGCTGTTCGGGTCGGCGCGGAACTGGGGCGCGATCGCGCGGCGCATGGCCTCGGACCGGCGGGTCGTGGCGGTCGACATGCGCAATCACGGCGAAAGCTTCCATGCCGCGTCGCACGGCTATGCCGACATGGCGGGCGATCTTGCCGAAGTGATCGAGGCCATCGGCGGCCCGGTCGATCTCGTCGGCCATTCGATGGGCGGCAAGGCGGCGATGCAGCTTGCGCTGACCCGGCCGGAAGCGGTGGGCCGCCTCGTCGTGGCCGATATCGCGCCCGTCGCCTACGGCCACAGCCAGGCGCATCTGACGCAGGCGATGCGCGGCATGGGCCTGACCGGCCTCGCCTCGAGGGCCGAGGCGGATGCGCGGCTCGGCGCGACGGTAGGCGATCCGGGCGTGCGGGCCTTTCTGCTGCAATCGCTCGACCTGAAGGGCGAGATGCCGCGCTGGCGGCTCAATCTCGACGTGCTGGAGCAGGAGATGGACCGGATCGTGGGCTGGCCGGGAACCGGGGGCGCCTTCGCAGGTCCGGTCCTGTTCCTTTCGGGCGCCGCGTCGGACTATGTCCTCCCTGAGCATCGCGCCGAGATCAAGCGGCTGTTTCCTAATGCGAAATTCGCCAAGATCCCCGGCGCGGGGCACTGGCTGCACGCCGACAAGCCGCGCGAGTTCGAGGCGGCGCTGCGCGCGTTCCTCGGACCCGCGGCGGGTTGACGGCCCGGCTCCGCGAATCTGGTCCTTGCGGAGTCCGCCTCGGTTCAGGCGCGGCAATCGAGGTCGAAGCGCGCCACTCCGGTATCGCCGGGAATGCGGGTCCACATCGAATTCGCGATGACGCGACAACCGGTCGCCGCGGCCGCGGCTTCCTCCATCAGCCGCGGCACCGCCGCGCGTTCGGGCCGCGTGAGGTAGCCCATCCGGACCACCTCGGCGGCACTGCCCCTGCGAAAGACCACGAAGTCGATCCCGCCCTTCGTGACCTCGCGCCGCGCCGCGCCAAAGAACTGCGGCGCCGGGGACGCGCAGGCCGTGAGCAGGAAAAGGACGCACATAAACCGCATGGCCCGAGGATCGGACACCGTGGTTAACGCCGCCTTAACCTCGGCTGCCCTTCGCGGAATTTCGGCCCTTGACCCCGAAGCCGGAAGCCGCAAGAACCTGTGCCGTCCACTTCGACGAGGAAATCTCATGATCCGCCTGACCCTTCCCCTCATCGCGCTTCTGACGCTTGCCGCCTGCGAGACGGTCAAAGGTGCGGGCCGCGACATCGGGCGCGCAGGCGATGCGATCTCCACCACGGCGAACAAGGTGCAGTCGGAACTCTGACTTCGGTCAGTTGCCGATACGCGCGGCGAGCCCCGTCGCGGCCGCCCCGACACTCGGGCCGGGCGTGCCGGTGGGGGCGATCAGCGCGCCGGGCATGCCGAGCCGATGGCGCGACCCCGGCCGCTGGCTGTCGTAGAATGCGTAGAGACCGATCAGGACCGCCCCGGCGGCAAGAAGCTTGCCCATGGGATTCCTCCGTTCCAACCAGATCGAGGATAGCGGCAGAATCGGGCGGATTTGCGACCGGGACGACGCGGCCGGAGCCCGGAATGCGACAGGCGGGGCCGCGTGTAATCGCAGCCCCGCCCTTCAGGTGCAGCCCGGAAACAAACGCTGCAAACTCGCACCACTATTTCGGTAATTGTAAACAGTGTTTACTCGCTATAGGGGTATGAAAACCTGAATCCAAAGGATTCGGGAACTTGGCTTTTTAGACATGTCCGAAAGTTGGCACACCAACGGATCCGCCCCGCGGCCGCGCCCCGATCAGCCGGCCCGCGCCCGCCGCCAGGCCTCCGGTGTCATCCCCTCGGCCTCGCGGAAAACCCGGATCAGGTGGGAGCCGTCGCAGAACCCCGTCTCGGCCGCGATCTCGGTCACCGATCGCTCGCCGCGCTCCAAAAGCGCCCTTACCTGCGATAACCGCACCCGCCGCCCCGCCTCGGCGGGCGTCATCCCCAGCGCGGCCGAGAAATGCCGCTCAAGCTTGCGCCGGCTGACGCCGAGGCGCTCCGCGATCCGCGCGACCGGCATCGGCGTCTCCGGCGTTTCCTGCATCCACAGAAGCGCCCGCTTGACCAGCGGATCCTTGGCGTTGAGTTCCAGCGGCAGGCCCGGCTGCGGCCGCTCGGCGGCGATCGCCTCGTCCATGATCATGATCGACAGGCTCTTGCGCGCCGCCGCCCGGCCGACATGGCGGTCCACGAGGAACGCCGCGAGATGCGCGGTCGAGGCGCCGCCCGAACAGGTCAGGCGGTCGCGGTCGACCACGAAGACCTGGTCGGAGATCGGAATCAGCCCCTCGAACTCCTCGAGGAAATCCTGGCGGTGGAACCAGCTCACGCAGCACCTGTAACCCTGCATGAGCCCCGCGCGGTGCAGGATGAAGGCGCCGGTGCAGAGCCCGACCAGCGGCACCTTCGCCGCCGCCGCCGCCCGCAGGAAGGCCGTGACGTCAGGATGCGTCCGCTCGGCGCCGCCCATCAGCCCGCCGGCCACCGCGATGTAGTCGAAGCGGCGCGGATCGCCGAGCCGCTCGTCGGGCTGGATGGCGACGCCGCAGCTGCTCTCCACCGGATCGAGGGTCGGCGCGATCAGCCGCCAGCTGCACAGGATCGGCCGCGAGCGGTCGCCTTCGTCGGCGGCGAGCCGCAGCACGTCGATGAAATTCGCCAGCGCCGCGAGCGTGAACCGGCGGGCGGGGATGATGCCGACGCGCAGGCGCGGGCGGGAATGAAGGGCAGAATTGGGCATGACCTGAGCCTTTCCGGGCGGATGCCGCAAAGATAATGCGTATCTGCCGCATCTGTCCAACCATGAAGTGCGAAAATCGACGAGATACCGCCATCACCGCGACATCCGGCCCAGCGCCGGGCGCGGCGTTGTCAGGGAGGACACGTCGTCATGTCTCATCAAAGCCCGATCCGCGCCCTTCACAAGATCAGTTTTCCCGCGGCCGAGCCCGGCCAGGATACCGACCGCTTCGCCTTCCTGCTCCTCGACGGGTTCGCCCATCTCTCGCTCGCCTCGGCGCTCGAGCCGATGCGGCTGGCCAACCAGCTTCTCGGCCGCCGGGCCTATTCCTGGAGCCTGGTCTCGCTGACCGGCGCGCCGGTCGCCTGCGCGAACGGGCTCACCGTGATGGTGGACGGCGCCCTCGCCCCGCTCGGCCGCGGCGACACGCTGATCGTCATCGGCGGCCCCGATCTGCGCCGCCACCCCGACGCGCGGCTGAGCAACATGCTCAGGCGCGAGGCGGCGCATGGCGTCCGCGTCGGCGCGCTCTGCATGGGCGTGCATGCGCTGGCCCAGGCCGGCCTTCTCAACGGCGAGGAATGCGCGGTCCACTGGGCCGAGATCGACAGCTTCGCCGAGGAATTCCCCGAGATCAGCATCAGCCGCACCGCCTTCGTGCTCGGCCGCCGGCCAACCGCGCCCGGCGGCAGCGTCGCCGCCGACCTGATGATGCACCTGATCGCCGAGGCCCACGGCGGCGACATCGCCACGCGGATCGCCGACCTGATGGTCTGCAACGGCGTCCGCAGCCCGCGCTCGCAGCAGAAGGTCTCGATCCAGTCGCGCTACGGCATGCGCAATCCGCGCCTCGTCAAGGTGCTGAGCTGCATGGAGGAGAACCTCGAGACGCCGCTCACGGCGCAGGAGATCGCCGATATCGCGGCGATGTCGGTGCGTCAGACCGAACGGCTCTTCGCGCGCTACCTGAACACCACGCCGATGAGCTTCTACATGCAGATGCGGCTCGAGAAGGCGCACAAGCTCCTCCTGCAGACCGAGCTTTCGGTGACCGAGATCGCGGTCGCCTGCGGCTACAAGTCGACCTCGCATTTTACCAAGAGCTTCCGCGCCGCCTATGGCGCGACGCCGAAGAAGATGCGTGCCGTCGGCAGCTGAGCCCTGCGCCGCGGTTTGCGGAAGCGGGCCGGTCTGCTAGCCTGAACCCGACCGGCCGCGCGCCGGCGGGCAGCAGACGGAACCGCGATGCACGATCTGGAGCGTTTTCACGAGGCGCAGGCCGAAAGCCACGATATCGCCCTGGCCGAGTTGCGCGCCGGCTCCAAGCAGAGCCACTGGATGTGGTTCGTCTTCCCGCAACTGCGCGGCCTCGGCCGGTCGCCGACGGCCTTGCATTTCGGTATCGCCGACCTCGCCGAGGCGCGGGCCTATCTTGATGACCCGGTCCTTGCCGGGCGGCTCGCCGACTGCACGCGCGCGATCCTCGGCCATGCCGACCGCAGCGCCGAGGCAATCCTCGGTCCGGTGGACGCGCTGAAACTGCGCTCCTCGGCCACGCTGTTCCGCGCGGCCGACAAGGGCGAGGTCGGCAAGCTGATGCAGGCGGTGATCGACCGGTTCTTCGGCGGCCGTCCCTGCACGCGCACGCTCGCCGCACTTGGGCTCGACACCTAGAAGCGCAGCCGCTGCCCGCAACGGGTTTACCCGGTTGCGGGCGCGGTTTCGGCCGGGCCGGTTCAGCGCGCCGGCATCCGCTCCTCGACGATTCCCGCCCACCACGAGCAGCCCGCCGGGATCGTGTCGTCGTTGAAGTTGTATTCGGGATGGTGGACCATCGCCGTGTCGCCGTTGCCGACGAGGATATAGGCGCCCGGCCGCTCCTCGAGCATGAAGGCGAAATCCTCGCCGCCCATGATCAGCGGCGCCTTGCCGCAATTTCCGGCGACCTTGGTGGCCACAGAGGCCGCGAACTCGGTCTCCGCCTCGCTGTTCACCATCACCGGGTAGCCGCGCATGTAGTTGACCCTGGCCTTGGCGCCATAGGCATCCGCCGTCGCCTCGGCGATCTTGATGAGCCGTGTCTCGGCGAGCTTGCGGACGTCCTTGTCGAGGGTGCGGACCGTGCCCTTCAGCTGCACCTTCTGCGGGATCACGTTGAACGCCTTGGATTCGGTCTCGAAGCTCGTGACCGAGACCACGACCTGCATCACCGGGTCGATGTTGCGGCTGGCGATGGTCTGCAGCGCGATGACGATCTGGCTGGCGACGACCGTGGTGTCGATGGTCTCGTGTGGCTTCGCGGCATGGCCGCCCCGGCCCTCGACGTCGATCTCGAACTGGTCGGTCGCGGCGAAGAAGGCGCCCGGGCGGATCGCGAAGGAGCCCACCGGCTGGCCCGGCCAGTTGTGCATGCCATAGACCTCCTGGATGCCGAAGCGTTCCATCAGGCCGTCCTCGCACATCTCGCGGCCGCCGCCGCCGCCTTCCTCGGCGGGCTGGAAGATCACCACCGCGGTGCCGTCGAAATTGCGCGTCTCGGCGAGGTACTTGGCCGCACCGAGAAGCATCGCGGAATGGCCGTCATGGCCGCAGGCATGCATGCGGCCGGGGGTCTTCGAGGCATAGGGCAGACGGGTCGCCTCGATGATCGGCAGCGCGTCCATGTCGGCCCGGAGCCCGATCACCCGGCGGCTGGTGTCCGTCTTGCCCTTGATCACGCCGACGACGCCGGTGCGGCCGATTCCCTCAACCACCTCGTCGCAGCCGAAACCGCGCAGCAGCTCCGCGACCCGGCCCGCGGTGCGGTGGGTGTCGAACAGAAGCTCGGGATGTTCGTGGAAATCGCGCCTCCAGCCGGTGATTTCCGGCAGAAGTTCGGCGAAACGGTTCTTGATAGGCATCGGAAAGTTCCCCTTGGCAGGCAACCCGGCAGCCGGCGGCCGCCGCGGTCGGGCCGGATCGTCTGCCAAAATCCGCCGCTCCGCAAGTGCGGTTCGGCTACGTCACGCGCGGTCCTTGAGCCCGTACCAGGCATAGGCGAGCGGCAGGAGCACGCGGCGCAGGCGCCCGAGCGGGAAGCGCAAAGGCTCCGCCGCCATCAGCGCCGGCACCCCGCCCCGCCCCGTCGCGAGCCCTGCCAGAAGCCGGCCGGTATGGGTGCCGAGCGCCACGCCGTTGCCGTGATAGGCGAACCCCGCCCAGGCGTCCGGCCAGTCCCCGACCGGCCCGACATAGGGCGTGAGCCCGCGCGTCAGGCAGACGAAGCCCGACCAGAAATGCGGCGTCTCGACCTGCGCCCAGGCCGGGAACATCGCCTCGAAATCGGCGCGGATCCGGCGCTGCATCGCCTCTTGTGCGGCGCGGTCGGCGCGGACGCCGCCGCGCATCCCGAACAGGAAGCGCCGGTTCGGCATCAGCCGGAAGTAATGCAGGAGGTTGCGCGTGTCATAGGCCATGAGGTCGCTCGACCAGCCCTGTGCGGCGATCTCCTCGGGGCTCAGTTCCCGCGTCACCAGCACCGCCGACTGCGCAGGCAGGTAGCGCGACGCCATCCAGTCCGGCACGTCGTCGCTGGAATAGCCGTTGGTGGCGAGGATCAGCTTGCGCGCCACGAGCACCCCGCCCGGCGTCTCCAGCCGGAAGCCGTCGCCGATGCGACTGATGCGCGTCACCGGCGAGCCCTCGTGAATCCGCGCGCCCGCCTCGCGTGCCGCGCGGGCAAGGCCGAGCGCGTATTTCAGCGGGTTGAGCGCGAAGCCCAGGGGCAGCCGCAGCGCGCCGTGAAACCCCGGCCCGGCCAGTCCCTCGCCGGCCAGTTCGCCCGGCCCGATCACGTCGACCGCGACGCCATAGGCGCGCTCGAGCGCTGACGCTTCGGCCCGGAACGCGGCGAAATCCTTCGGGCGGTGCGCCAGAATGACCTCGCCACCCCGCGAATGGGCATCGGCCTCGATGCCGTGCCGCTCCAGCAACTCGGCGACGAGCGCCACCGAGGCCTTCTGCGCGCCGTGCCATTCGGCCACCGCCCCGGCCCCGAAGCGCCGCGTGAGCGCCGCTTCGCTGGCCTTGGTGCCGCCGATGCAGGCGAAGCCGCCATTGCGGCCCGAGGCGCCCCAGCCGATGCGTTCGGCCTCCAGCACCGCGACATCGGCGCCGGCATCGCGCGCGAGATGCAAGGCGGCCGAGAGCCCGGTATAGCCGCCGCCGACCACCGCGAACTCGGCCCGCACCGCGCCGGCCAGCGCCGGCGCCGGCGTGGGCCGCGCGCCGGTCGTGTCCCAGTAGCACGCCGCCACCGGGCCGTCGCCGTAGCCGTGATCCTCGTAGAGGCGCTTCATCGCGCGGGGCTCAGGCCCGCACCGCCGCCTGCTCCTCGGCGCGCTGCCGCGCGATCGACCGCTTCGAGACCAGCGAGGCGGTGATCACCCCCACCGTGACGATCGAGATCAGGATCGTCGACAGTGCGTTGATCTCCGGGCTGACCCCGAGCCGCACCGCCGAGAAGATCTTCATCGGCAGCGTCGTCGAGGCCGGACCGGCCGCGAAGGAGGCGATGACGAGGTCGTCGAGCGACAGCGTGAAGGCCAGAAGCCAGCCCGAGATCACCGCCGGCGCGATGATCGGCAGCGTCACCGAGCGGAACGCGTCGAACGGCGTGCAGCCGAGGTCGAGCGCCGCCTCTTCCAGCGACTGGTCGAAGGTCGCGAGCCGCGAGGAGACGACGACCGAGACGTAGCACATGGTGAAGGTCGTATGCGCGAGCACGATGGTGCCGACGCCGCGGTCGAGCCCGATCGCGATGAACAGCAACAGCATCGCGAGGCCGGTGATCACCTCGGGCATCACGAGCGGCGCGTAGATCATGCCCGAAAACAGCGTCCGCCCCGCGAACCGCCCCGCCCGCACCATGACATAGGCCGCCATCGTGCCGAGGATCGTCGCCAGCGTCGAGGACAGCACCGCCACCTTGAGCGTGACCCAGGCCGCGTTGAGGAAGGCGTCGTTCCTGAGCAGTTCGCCATACCACTTGGTCGAGAACCCGGCCCAGACCGTCACCAGCTTCGACTCGTTGAACGAGAAGATCACGAGGATGACCATCGGCAGGTAGAGGAACGCGAAGCCGAAGGTCAGCGAGGTCGCGTTGAACCAGGAAAACCGGCGGTTCATTGGTTCGCCTCCCTCTGTTTCTGCTCGTTGCGCTGAAAGAGCACGATCGGGATGATGAGGATGAGCAGAAGCACCACCGCCACCGCCGAGGCGACCGGCCAGTCGCGGTTGGAGAAGAATTCCTCGAACAGCACCTTGCCGATCATCAGCGTCGACGACCCGCCGAGCAGCGAGGGAATGACGAACTCACCCAGCGCCGGGATGAACACCAGGAAGCAGCCCGCGATGATGCCCGGCTGCGACAGGGGCAGCGTGATCAGCCAGAAGGCCTGCGCGCGCGAACAGCCCAGGTCCTCGGCCGCCTCGATCAGCGACCCGTCGAGCTTTTCGAGCGAGGCGTAGATCGGCAGCACCATGAACGGCAGGTAGGTGTAGACGATGCCGACATAGACCGCGACATTGGTGTTGAGGATCGTCACCGGCCCGTCGGTGAGCCCGATCGCCATCAGGATCTGGTTGAGGTAGCCCTCGTTCGAGAGGATCCCGATCCAGGCATAGACGCGGATCAGGAACGAGGTCCAGAACGGCAGGATCACCAGCATCATCAGCGTCGGCCGCCATTCGTCCGAGCTCTGCGCCATGGCGTAGGCGATCGGATAGCCGACGATGAGCGTGATGACGGTCGAGATGAACGCGATCTTCAGGCTCGACAGATAGGCGGTGTAGTAGAGCGCGTCCGAGGCGAGGAAGGTGAAGTTCTCGAAATCGAGCTTGTCGAAGAAGCTCGATATTCCCTCCCAGCCTTCCGACAGATCCAGCGTGGGCGTGTAGGGCGGGATCGCGATCGCATACTCCGACAGCGCGATCTTCAGCACGATCCCGAAGGGGACGAGGAAGAAGACCAGAAGCCAGGCATAGGGCGTCGCGATCAGGAAGAGGCGCCGGTAATTCATCATGCCCCCTCAGTTCAGAAGGACGACGCCGGCGGTGTCCGTGAAGGACAGCCAGACCTTGTCATCCCAGGAGATGTCGCGGCGCGACAAACGGCGTTCGTTGGCGACCTGGGCCTTGACCATGCGGCCGCCCGCGACCTCGACCTTGTAGGTCGAGATGTTGCCGAGATAGGCAATGTCGTGCACCGATCCCTCGATCGCGTTGGCACGGCCTTCGGGCCGCTCGGTCGAGATCGCGACCTTCTCGGGGCGGACGGCGAAATGCACGCGCGTCCCCGCCGCGATCCCGTCGGGCGCGGTCGCCGTGATCGCGGGCTGGCCTTCGGCCCAGGCGATGGAGCAGCGGCCCTCGCCCGCCGTCGTGACCGTGCCCTCGATCAGGTTCACGTCACCGATGAAATCCGCGACATAGACCGAGTTCGGCGTCTCGTAGATGCGGTCGGGCGTATCGACCTGGATCATGCGGCCGTGATCCATGACCGCGACGCGGGAGGCGACCGTCATCGCCTCTTCCTGGTCGTGGGTCACGATCACGAAAGTGGTGCCGGTCTTCTCCTGGATGTCCATCAGTTCGAACTGGGTGTCCTGGCGCAGCTTCTTGTCGAGGGCGCCCAGGGGTTCATCCAGAAGCAGCAGCTTCGGCGCCTTGGCGAGCGAGCGGGCGAGCGCCACGCGCTGGCGCTGGCCGCCGGAAATCTGATGCGGCCTGCGCTTGGCGAACTTGTCGAGCCGCACGAGCCGCAGCATCTCCTCGACCCGCGCGCCGATCTTGTCCTTCGGCATGTCGGACCGCTTCAGACCGAAGGCGATGTTGTCCCAGACCGACAGATGCGGAAACAGCGCGTAGCTCTGGAACATCATGTTCGTGGCGCGCCGGTTCGGCGGGATCGGCGCGATGTCGACCCCGTCGAGAAGGATCGTGCCCTTGGTCGGCGCCTCGAAACCCGCCAGCATCCGCATCAGCGTGGTCTTGCCGCAGCCCGACGGGCCGAGAAGCGCGAAGAATTCGCGGCGGAAGATGTCCAGCGTCAGGTTGTCTATCGCGGTGAACTCGCCGAATTTCTTCGTCACGTTCTGAAACCGGATCAGCGGCTTTTCGTCCGGGTCGTTCCACGGCGCGAAGACCGGGCGGTTTGCGGTCTGGTCCATTACGTCCTCGTATCCTGTGCAAAGCCCCGCGCCTGACAGGCGCGGGGCATGGTCTGTGCAGGCGCTCAGGTGCCCGACTTTACCTTGGTCCAAAGACGGGTCACGTTGCGGTTGACCTTCGGATCCCAGGTCGTGGTGGTGTAGAGGTTGTCGAGCGTGTCGGCATCCGGATAGATCGCGGTATCGCCGATCACGTCCTCGTTCAGCAGCTCCTGCGAAGCCATGTTGCCGTTGGCGTAGTAGACGTAGTTCGACGCCGCCGCGGCATTTTCGGCATTCATCATGAAGTCGATGAACTTGTGGGCGGCTTCCGAGTTCGGCGCATCGACCGGGATCGCCATCTGGTCGAACCACATCAGGGCGCCTTCCTTCGGGATGTGATACTCGATCTCCACCCCGGCCCCGGCCTCGGCCGCGCGGTCGCGGGCCTGCAGGATGTCGCCCGACCAGCCGAAGGCCACGCAGATATCACCGTTGGCGAGCGCGTTGATGTATTCGGACGAGTGGAACTTCAGCACATGCGGCGCGATCGCGGTCAGCACCGGCTCGACCTTGGAGATCGTCTCGAAGTCCTGCGCGTCCGGATCCTCGCCGAGATAGGCGAGCGCGGCCGGAATCACCTCGGCCGGCGCGTCGAGCATGTGGACGCCGCAGGCCGAGAGCTTTTCGATGTTCGCCGGCTCGAACAGGAGCGCCAGCGAATTGACCGGCGCGTCCTCGCCAAGGACTTCCTTGACCTTGTTGATGTTCACGCCGATCCCGGTCGAGCCCCACATGTAGTTGACCGAGTATTCGTTGCCCGGGTCGTATTTCTCGGTCCGCTCGGCGATCGCGTCCCACAGGTTGCCGACGTTCGAGAGCTTCGACTTGTCGAGCTTCTGGAACGCGCCGGCCTGGATCTGCCGCGACAGGAAGGTGCCCGACGGCACCACGACGTCATAGCCCGACGAACCGGCCAGGAGCTTGGTCTCCAGGATCTCGTTCGAATCGAAGACGTCGTAGATCAGGTCGATTCCGGTCTCCGCCTCGAACTTGGCGAGCAGTTCCTCGTCGATATAGTCCGACCAGTTGAAGACATGGACCTCCTCGGCCCCCGCTGCGCCGGCCGCCACGAGCGCCGCCGCCATCGTCATCCCCGTGAACTTCATATTACCTCCTCCAGGTTGTTGGAGCGCCGGCCATCGCGGCCGTCCGCTGGGTCTCTGCCTTCTTGTTGCGCCATTTTGATCAAATTTTGCGACTCAAATCAACATGGCATTTCCGCGCAGTGCAATCTATTATGGCAGAAACGAAATTTCGCACAGCCCCTCGCAAGGAGCACGAATGAAAAACCTTCGCGATTCCGACGAATCCCCGCGAAAGGTGCCCTCGCACGAGGTGACGTATTGCCGTCTGAGGGACATGATTCTCTTCGGCCAGCTGGCGCCCGGCCAGCCGGTCACGATCCAGGGACTGACGGCGACGCTCGATGCCGGGATGACCCCGGTGCGCGAGGCGATCCGCAAGCTCACCGCCGAGGGCGCGCTGGAGCTTCAGGGCAACCGCCGCGTCTCGGTGCCGCAGCTCACCGTCTCGCAGCTTGACGAGCTGGCTTTCGCCCGGCTCACGATCGAACCGAAGCTGGTGCTGATGGCGACCGAAAATCTCACGGCGAAGGATATTTCCACGCTGACACGGATCGATGCGGAGATCGACGAGGCAATCGCCACGGGCGATGTGCAGCGTTACCTCATGAACAACTTCCGGTTCCACTTCACGCTTTACGAACGTGCCGGGGCGCCGATCCTTCTGTCGATCGCGCAGATGCTCTGGCTGCGCTTCGGTCCTTCGCTCAGGGTGGTTTGCGGGCGTTATGGAACCTCGACCCTGCCCGACCGCCACGGCGAGGCGCTCGACGCGCTGCGCGCCGGCGAAGGCGCCGCCGTCGCGCAGGCGGTGGAGCAGGATATCGCGCAGGGGATCGAGCAGGTCCGGCTTTCCCTGGCGGGTCAATAAATTTGATCAAATTAGGTTGACAGCGCCGTTTTTGATCATATCCTGAGCATGAATGACGGACCGGCCGGAATGCGCTCTTGACGCGCCGGCCGCACAGCGTCACCCGCCCATATGACCCAGACATGACAGGTTCCGCGATGACCCAGATCACCAACCACATGCCCACCAAAGAGCTGCAGGCGCTCGACGCCGCGCATCACATGCATCCGTTCACCGCCGATGCCGAACTGGCCCAGAAGGGCGCGCGCATCATCACCCGGGGCAAGGGCGTCTACCTCAATGACAGCGAGGGCCACGAGATCCTCGACGGCATGGCGGGCCTCTGGTGCGTGAACCTCGGCTATGGCCGCAAGGACCTCGCCGAGGTCGCCGCGCGGCAGATGGAGGAACTGTGCTATTACAACACCTTCTTCCAGACCTCGCATGTCCCCGCCATCGCGCTGGCCGCGAAGATCGCCGAGCTCGCGCCGGGCGATCTGAACCACGTCTTCTATGCCGGCTCGGGCTCGGAGGCCAATGACACCAATATCCGCCTCGTCCGCCGCTACTGGGAGGTGAAGGGCCAGCCCGAGAGGAACATCATCATCGCCCGCAAGAACGGCTATCACGGCTCGACCATGGGCGGCGGCAGCTTGGGCGGCATGGCCGGCATCCATGCCCAGGGCGGTCTGCCGATCCCGAACATCACCCATATCGGCCAGCCCTACTGGTATGGCGAGGGCGGCGACATGAGCCCGGAGGAATTCGGCCTGATGCGCGCCCGCGAGCTCGAGGCGAAGATCGAGGAACTCGGCCCCGACCGCGTCGCCGCCTTCATCGGCGAGCCGGTGCAGGGCGCGGGCGGCGTGATCATCCCGCCCGCGAGCTACTGGCCCGAGATCCAGCGCATCTGCGACAAGTACGGCATCCTTCTCATCGCCGACGAAGTCATCACCGGCTTCGGCCGCACCGGCAACTGGTTCGGCAGCCAAGCCTTCGGGATCAAACCCCACATCATGACCATCGCCAAGGGCCTTTCGTCGGGCTACGCCCCGATCGGCGGCTCCATCGTCTGCGACGAGATCGCCGCGACCGTCGGCGGCGCGGGCGACTTCAACCACGGCTACACCTATTGCGGCCACCCGGTCGCCGCCGCCGTGGCGCTGAGGAACCTCGAGATCATGCAGGAGGAGAACATCCTCGACCATGTGCGGAACGTGGCGCACCCCTACCTCGCCGAGCGCTGGAACGCCCTGGCCGACCACCCCCTGGTCGGCGAAGCGAGCCTGATCGGGCTCATGGGTTCCATCGCGCTGACGCCGGACAAGGCACACCGCGCCGCCTTCGCCTCGGAGGCCGGCACCGTCGGCTACCGCTGCCGCGAACGGTGCTTCGCCAACAACCTCGTCATGCGGCATGTGGGCGACAGGATGATCATTTCACCACCGCTGATCATTTCGGACAGTGAAATCGACACCCTAATCGACCGTGCGTGGCAATCGCTCGATGAAACGCATGACCGCCTCAAGTCCGAAGGCCTGATGACACCGGCCGCAGCCTGAAGCTAACGGGGGACGTCTAGCCCGCCATGCGCGCGGCCAGACGGTCCAGCATGTCGAGACAGCGGGTCATCT
>JBFKMA010000016.1:0-14477 GCA_041630175.1 Albidovulum sp. | reverse complement strand
GGCTGACCGGCAGGCTGAGATTGTTGACCAGGTGCAGCATCGCGACGGTCACGATGAAGGCCAGGAAGAACCAGTTGGCGACGTAGATATGCCGCTCGCGCCGGTTCAGGATCGTGCCCATGAAGACGGCCAGATAGGCCAGCCAGACCAGCGTCAGCCAGATGTCGACATACCATTCCGGCTCGGCATATTCCTTCGACTGGGTGGCGCCGAGGATGTAGCCGGTCGCGGCGAGCACGATGAAGAGCTGATAGCCCCAGAACACGAACCAGGCGAGGTTGCCGCCCCAGAGCCGGGCGGCCGAGGTGCGCTGCACGATGTAGAACGACGACATGATCAGCGCGTTGCCACCGAAGGCGAAGATCACCGCCGAGGTGTGCAGCGGCCGGAGCTTGCCGAAGTTCAGATAGCCATGCGTGAGATCCGAGAAGTTCAGCGCGGGAAACGCCAGCTGGAAGGCGATGGTGACGCCGACCAGAAAGCCGACGACGCCCCAGAAGGACGTCGCGATGACGCCGGCGCGGATGACGCCGTCATGGTATTCGTTGACCGGCTCCGGCCGCTTCTCGTCGACGCGCCGCAGGACCCACAGAAAGGTCAGCGCGGCGGCCAGCATCACCGTCATGGCGTTGACCATATATGCCAGGTCGTGCGCGTAATTGGCTGCGATCGCGGCCAGAACCGCGATCACGCCAAGCACGGCGAGCTTGATGTAATCCCACATTGTAGCGTTCCCTCGTCATGCCTTCGCGCCCGATTCGAAACTGAACCGGGCGTACTTCGACTGCCCGCGTTGTGACCATGGGTGGTAACGCCTGCTTTGATCTGGGTCAAACGCGCAAGGTCGGGTAGCTTGATCCTTGTCAATGCGTTGCGGTCGCCGGCGGCCCTACGCTCGGGCAGCGGCGGCCCATGCACCGAGGAGATCAGGAATGGCCTTCAAATCGATACTCACGATCACCACCGATCCGAGCGGCAGCGCGAGCCAGATCGACGCGGCGGTGGCGCTGGCGCGGCGCGAGGACGCGCATCTCGATGTCCTGTGCGTCGGCGTCGATCTCACCCAGACCGGCTATTACTACGCCGGCGCGACCGCGATCCTGACCCAGGAGGCCTACAACCAGGCCAAGGACGAGGCCGCAAAGGCGGCGGCGGCGGTCCGCGACCGGCTCGAGAGCGAGGACATCCGCTGGGGCGTCGACACCGCCGTCGCGCAGATCGGCGCGCTTTCCGGCCCGGTGGCGATGCTCGCGCGCTTTTCCGATCTCGTCGTGCTGTCCAAGCCCTATGGCCCGAAGGGCAGCCAGGCCGCCGAGGCGGTCGTGGAGGCCGCGCTCTTCGAGGGCCGCGCCCCGGTGCTGATCCTGCCCGAGGGCTATTCCGGCGCCGGTTACGGCAACCGCATCGCGCTCGCTTGGAACCAGAGCGACGAGTCGCTCAACGCCACCCGCGCCGCGTTGCCGCTCTTGAAGGCTGCGACGATGGTCGACATCACCATCATCGACCCGCCCGCGCATGGGCCGGAACGCTCCGATCCGGGCGGCATGCTCTCGCAGCTTCTTTCGCGCCACGGTGTCCATGCCGAGGTCTCGGTGCTGGCCAGAACGCTGCCCAAGACCTCCGAAGTGCTCGCCCGCCATATCCGCGACATCAATGCCGACATGGTGGTGATGGGCGCCTACGGCCATTCCCGGTTCCGCGAGGCGATCCTCGGCGGCACGACGCGCAACATGCTGGAATTCGCCGAGGTGCCGGTGCTGATGGTGCATTGAACGGCCGGGCCGCGCCCGGTCAGAATCCACCCGGCCCGCGCCCCGGCACGGTCCCGGCCTAGCCGGGGCGCTTCGCCTTCTTCGCCTGCTTGACGAGCTTCGAGAACGAGCGCCCGCGCCGCCGTTTCTCGGCCTGAGAGGCGGTGTGAAGCGCGTTCTCCTCGCGAAGCTTGCGCCAGCGTTCAAGCCGCGCCGCATCGATCCTCCCCGCGGCGATCGCCGCCTGCACGGCGCAGCCCGGCTCCGGCCCGTGGGTGCAGTCGCGGAAGCGGCACTCCTCGGCCAGTTCGGTGATCTCGGCGAAGGCCTCGTCGATCCCCTCGGCCATATCGGTGAGCCTGAGTTCCCGCATTCCGGGCGTGTCGATCAGCCAGCCGCCGCCCGGAATGGCATGCATCTCGCGCGCCGTCGTCGTGTGCCGGCCCTTCATGTCGTCGGCGCGCACCGCTTGGGTCTCGAGGTCGAGCCCGGTGAGCGCCGAGGCCAGCGTCGACTTGCCGACGCCGGACATGCCGAGGAAGGCGACGGTGCGGCCGGGGCCGCACCAGGGGCGGAGCGCCTCCACCGCGCCGGGCTCCTTGGCGTTGAGGAGGACCGCCGGCACGTCGGGCGCGATGGCGCGCAGCCGGGCGAGATAGGCCTCCGGGTCGTCGGCCTTGTCGGCCTTGGTCACCACGAAGACGGGCGGGACGCCGCCGGCATGAACGAGCGCGAGATAGCGTTCGAGCCGCGCCTCGTTGAATTCCTCGGTGCAGGAGGTGGTGACGAAGACGGTATCGACATTCGCCACGATCAACTGTTCGCGGGACGCATCGCCCGCCGCGCGGCGGAAGATCCGGCTCCTGCGGTCGAGAAGCCGGGTGAGGTGATCCGTGGCGGGGTCCATGAGCACCCAGTCGCCGACCGCGAGATCGCCGGCCGAAAGCTCCGGCGGCAGCGTCAGGAGCACCGGCCCGGCCTCGGCAAGCGCGGAAACGCGGTCGCGGTGGACGGCGCTGATCCGCGCCGGCGCGTGCGCGGTTCCTTCCTGCTCGTCGAGCTGGCTCTGAAGATCGGCGGTCCAGCCGAGATCGGCGAGCGTGCAGGCGTCCGAAGTCATTGATCTGCCCTCATGCGGAACCGGTACCGACGCCCGGCGGCCGGGGCCGCGGGCGGGTGATGTCGGGATGGGCGGGACAGACCGGTCGTCTCAGACAGCCCCGGCCCGGAGGAAAACAAGCTTTGCCATGTTCCGCTCCTGCGCACGGGGGTCGAGGGTGAGAGGCTGGACGACGACCCAAGCGGGACTCGTTACGGCTGCTTCCTTCCGGACCTGACCGGGTTGGCGAGGCGCTCGCCCGCGCCAACCTCTCGTCGGCCGATATAGGCGAAGGGGGGCTGGAAGGCAAGCCGGGCGCGGGGCTTGATCGCGACGCGGGCACGTGGACAATCGCGAGGGCGGAGGGAGCGGCATGGCGGGTTTCACGATCGCGGAACTGGCGGCAGGTGGCGGGCGGCTCGGGCTCTGTCCGATGCCGGGGCGCGGCGGTGACTATGCGGGCGATCTGGCGGCGGTCCTCAGCTGGCGGCCGGCGCTGGTGCTGACGCTCGCGACGGGCCCGGAACTGGCGGCGCATGGGGCGCTCCGGCTCTCGGCCGACCTCGCGGGGCGGGGGATCGCCTGGCATCACCTGCCGGTCGCGGATTTCGGCGCCGACAGCCCGTCGCTGCGCGAAGGCTGGGCCGACACCTCGCAAGCCGCGCTGGGCTTGCTGGCCGCGGGCCGGGGCGTGCTCGCCCATTGCCTCGGCGGCTGCGGACGCTCGGGCATGGCGGCGCTGCGGCTGATGGTCGAGGCCGGCGAGGCGCCTGAGCCGGCCCTGGCCCGGCTGCGGGCGGTTCGGCCCTGTGCCGTCGAGATCGAGGCCCAGTTCATCTGGGCTGCGGCCGGTGGCGCCTGACGCGCGCTTTCACAGCGAAATGCGGAACCGCGCGAAGCCGTCCGGCCCGTCGCCTGCGGGTTCGATCCTCACAGACCTGACCTCGCCGATATGGTCGGCGGCCCGCGGCCCGGTATCGAAGAGGACGCTGGTGCCCGGCAGCGCCCTGAAGCGCCAGTTGGCGTCGGCGGCGGGGTTGATCACGCGCTGCTCGTGGATATAGCTCACGATGATGTCGCGGTTGGTGTCCGGGCCTTCGAAGATGATCGTGTCGCCGCCGGTGCCGGGGAAGTCGCCGCCGCCGGAGGCGCGGTAGTTGTTCGTGGCGATCACGAACTCGGCCGCCGGGTCGACCGGCCTGCCGTCATGCATCAGCCGGGTGATGCGGCTCGCCCCGGGGTTCAGGTCCTCGCCCTTCGGCCCGTATTTCGACGGCTGCGACAGGTCGATCTCGTAGGTCACGCCGTCGATCACGTCGAAATTGTAGGACGGGAAGTCCGGGTTGAGGAGCAGTTGATCCGCTTCGCCCGGCACCACCTGGTTGAATATCCCGGCGGAGCGTTCCAGCCAGTCCTTGAGCTCGGCCCCCGTGACCTTCACCGCCCGGATCGTGTTCGGATAGAGATAGAGGTCGGCGACGTTCCGGATCGCCACGTCGCCCGCGGGCACGTCGGTGTAGTAGTCCGGCCCGCCGCGGCCGCCGGCCTTGTAGGGCGCGGCCGCCGAGAGGATCGGCAGGTGCTCGTATTCGCTGCCCTTCAGCATCTCGGCGATGTACCATTTCTGGGCGATCGCGACGATCTGCACCGAGGCATCGTCGGCCACGAGCGCGAAGTAGCTGTGCAGCGGCGCCGCGGTCTTGCCGACCGCGCGGCGGATGTAGTCGAGCGTCTCCTCATGCTCCTTCCGCACCGCGGCGAGCACCGCCGGCACGCTTTCGACCAGGGGCGTGACCGAGCGGTCCTCATTGCGCCTGAAGATCGGACGCGCCTCGCTGGAGAAACTGATGACCCGCCATTCCTTGCCGTCGCGTTCCAAAAGCAGGTCGATGAGCCCCAGATGCGAACCCCAGAACCCCGCCATGACCGCGGGTTTGCCGGAGATCGTGCCGGCCGCGACATCGACCTCGGCAAAGCCCTCGTAGCTCGGCGAGGGGAAGACGAGATGACTGTGCCCGCTCAGCACCGCGTCGATGCCCTGGACCCGCGCCAGGGGCACCGCGGCGTTCTCCATCCCCTCGTGGTGTTCGGACGAAGCGATGCCCGAATGGTTGAGCGCGACGACGATGTCGCAGCCCTCCTCGCGCATCTGCGGCACCCAGGCCTCCGCCGCCTGCACGATGTCGCGGGTCCGGACCCTACCCTCCAGATGCTTGCGGTCCCAGTTCACGATCTGCGGCGGCACGAAGCCGATCAGTCCGACGCGGATCGGATGGGCAATGCCGGCGCCGTCCGTCACCGCGCGGTCGAGGATCACATAGGGCTTCAGGAGCGTCTCGTCGGCGCGCGGGCCGGCGCCCAGCTTCCTGACGGCATTGGCCGAGACGATCGGGAAGGCCGCGCCGGCGACCGACTTCATCAGGAAGTCGAGCCCGTAATTGAACTCGTGGTTGCCGAGCGTCGAGGCGTCGAAACCAAGCGCGTTCATCGCCTGGATGATCGGATGTGTGTCGCCCTCCTTCATGCCCCGCTCATAGGCGATGTAGTCGCCCATCGGGTTGCCCTGGAGAAAGTCGCCGTTGTCGACCAGCATCGAGTTCGTGGCCTCCGCCCGGATCGTCTCGATGATCGCGGCGGTGCGGGCGAGGCCGACGGTGTCCACCTCCCGGTCGGAATAGTAGTCGTAGGGGAAGACGTGGACATGAATGTCGGTGGTCTCCATGATCCTGAGATGCGCCTGGTTGGCCGAGGCAAAGGCGGAATACGGGTGAACGGCGATCAGCGAAGCACCGGCGGTGCCGGCGATCATGCCCCGGCGGGTCAGGGTCGGTCGCGTCACGGCGTTCATGAAGCCTCCCCGATCAGGAGTTCTGGACCAGCCGACGCTACCACGGGGTGGCCGCGAATCCAGCCGATGTTTGGTCGAAATTTCACTCATTTTACGAATTTGCGTTAAATCATTCATCTTCTGATTGCGCAATGCGCACGTTTCCCAAAGTCTGTTCCCGCATTTGCAACGACCGCCCTGCCATGCGACATCTGGCGGCGCGGGAGGATGGGATGCGGCTAGCGGAAACGGTGACATTCGGCGGATCGGGACTCGACCGCGCGGCGTGGCTGCGCGGCCGGCCCGAGGAACTCTCGGAGCACCTGCGGGCGGCCGCCACGCGCATCCTGCCGGTCTGGCGCGGCAAGCCTCTCATGGCGGGCGCGGCGGCGGGCTGGGTCGGCCCCGGCCACGCGGTGCTGGCGGAAGCCTCAGAGCCGCCGGTCTTCCTCGGGCTCGACGGAGAAGGCGCGCGGTTCGCGGCCGACATCTCGGGCTGGACGCCGGCCGCGGACGCGCTGCCGCCCGCCGGAGTGTTCTTCGACCCGACCGAGCAGCGCCATCCCGCCCTGCCCGGCGATCACCGCTTCGCCGAGTTGCGCGGCGTGATGGCCGCATTGTCGGCGCGCGACGCGGAACTGGCGGCCACCGCCAAGGCGCTCATCGGCTGGCACGGCAGCCACCGCTTCTGCTCGGCCTGCGGCCGCCCGAGCGAGATCGCCCAAGGTGGCTGGCTGCGCCGCTGCCCGGATTGCGGAGCCCAGCATTTCCCGCGCACCGATCCGGTCGTCATCATGCTGGTGACGCGCGGCAACCGGGCGCTGCTCGGCCGCTCGCCCGGCTGGCCCGACGGCATGTATTCCTGCCTCGCGGGCTTCATGGAGCCGGGCGAGACGATCGAGGCTGCGGTGCGCCGCGAAGTGGCCGAGGAAACCGGCATCCGCGTCGGCCGCGTCCGCTATCTCGCCAGCCAGCCCTGGCCCTACCCGTCGTCACTGATGATCGGCTGCGCCGCCGAGGCCGAAAGCGAGGCGATCACCCTCGATCCGGTTGAACTCGAAGCCGCGACCTGGCTCAACCGCGAGGAGCTGGCGCGGATTCTGGCGGGGGAGCATCCGACGATCCGGCGCCCGCGCGCCGGCGCAATCGCGGCCTTTCTCCTGTCCAACTGGCTTGCGGACCGGCTCGATTGAGGCCAATAGTCCGTCACGGGCAGTGATGAGGTAGGACGTGAAGTTCTCCACCAGGGAGGATATCGAGGCGCCGGCGGAGCTGGTCTTCGATTCGATGTCGGATTTCGCGATGTTCGAACGGGCGGCGCTGCGGCGCGGGGCCGAGGTGTCGCGGGTCGACCGGCTGGCCGAAACCGGCCCCGGCCTGACCTGGAGCCTGCGTTTCCCGCTGAGGGGGAAGATGCGCCGTGTGGTGTGCGAGCTTGCGCGGCTCGACCGGCCCGAAGCGATGCACCTGACCGCCGAAAGCACCGGCTTCCAGATCTGGCTGACAGTGCAGCTCGTGACGCTGTCGCGCAGCCGCACGCGGGTTCAGGTGGATCTCGAGGTCAAGCCACGCACGATGACCGCGCGGCTCATCATGCAGACGGTGCGGCTGAACCGGGCGAGCTATGCCCGCCGGTTCGAAGGCCGGGTGCAGAAATACGCGTCCGAGCTTGAACTCAGGCACGTCAGGCCCTGAAACCCGCGCCTCAGTAGCGGCTGGGATCGGCCGGATAGACGCCGAGGAGCGACATCGACGAGGTGAAGTAGTCGAGCTCCTCCAGCGCGCGGCGCACATTGGCGTCGTCGGGATGGCCCTCGATATCGGCGTAGAACTGCGTCGCCGAGAACGAGCCGTCGACCATGTAGCTTTCGAGCTTGGTCATGTTGACGCCGTTCGTCGCGAAGCCGCCCATCGCCTTGTAGAGCGCGGCCGGGATGTTGCGCACCCGGAACACGAAGGTGGTCATCATGCCGGCCTCGCCGCGGCGCTTGAGGTCCGGCTGGCGCGCCATGACGAGAAAGCGCGTGGTGTTGTGCGTCCAGTCCTCGATATTTCGGGCGAGGACGTCGAGCCCGTAGATCTCTCCGGCCAGCTCCGAGGCGAGTGCCGCGAGCTTCGGATCGCCGAGTTCGGCGACATGCCGCGCCGATCCGGCGGTGTCGGCGCCGGTCACCGGCTTCAGCCCGTGCTTGCCGAGAAAGCCGCGGCACTGACCCAGAAGCACCGTGTGGCTCATCGTGCCCTCGATCTCCTCGAGCCGCGCGCCCGGCACCGCGAGCAGGTTGATATGCACGCGCACGAAGGTCTCGGCGACGATGTGCAGGCCGGATTCGGGCAGGAGGTGATGAATGTCGGCGACCCGTCCGTAGGTCGAGTTCTCTACCGGCAGCATGGCGAGGTCGGCCTCGCCCTTGCGCACGGTCTCGATCGTGTCCTCGAAGGTGGCGCGCGGCAGGGCCTCCATCTCGGGATAGGCCTGGCGGCAGGCCTGATGCGAATAGGCTCCGGGCTCTCCCTGGAAGGCGATCCGACCGGTCATGGGGGTGGCTCCTTGGCGACAGCCCGGCGCGCGGGCGATACGCCGGGCTAACTATACCTTGAATCCCGGTAGGGGAAGCGGGTAGATACGCCGCGAGAAATGCCAGGGTAGAGGCGCGACATGTTCGACACGATGACAGTAACCAAGGCCGGCGGCGCGCTCTGCGGGGCTTTCCTGATCTTCCTTCTGGGCAAGTGGGCGGCCGACGCGCTCTATCACACCGGCCCCGTGGCGCATGGCGACGAAGAGGTGGTGCAGGCCTACATGATCGACACCGGCGCCGGTGAGGGTGGCGAGGCCGCGGCCGAGGAAGGTCCGGACTTCGCGACGCTGCTCGCTTCGGCCGACGCGGCTGCGGGCGAGAAGGTCTTCGGCAAGTGCAAGGCCTGCCACAAGCTCGACGGCACCAACGGCACCGGCCCCTATCTCGACGGCGTCGTCGACCGCCCGGTCGGCTCGGTCGCGGGCTTCGGCTATTCCGACGGCATGGCCGGCCACGGCGGCAACTGGGATGCCGAGACGCTGAGCGCCTTCCTCGAGAACCCGAAAGGCTACATCGCCGGCACCAAGATGTCCTTCGCCGGCCTCAAGAAGCCCGAGGACCGCGCCAACCTGATCGCCTATCTGCAGTCGCTCGGCGGCTGACCCGGCGCGGACCGCGACATTCGGGGCCGTCCCTCAGGGGCGGCCCTTTTTCGTGCCGCAGGCGAATTCTCACGATTTCGCAACTTGATGCCGTGTGGCGTGACGTTCTAGCTTTGCCGTGGCTGAGAGACACGCGCCGGCGGGCGCGTCAGGGAGGACCGGATGGGAATCGAGCACAAGGGCGGCAGCGACACGGACGCCGGGCGGGATCTGCAGCAGGCGATCACGGCCCTGGCCCTCGCGGCCGGACTCGCGCTCGGGCCGGCCGCTGGGCTTCGGGCCGAGGAGGCGGTGATCACCGCGCACGGCATCTCGGCCTTCGGCGACCTGAAATACCCCGCCGATTTCGCCCATCTCGACTACGTCAATCCCGACGCGCCGAAGGGCGGCGAGATTTCCGAATGGACCTCGGGCGGCTTCGATTCGATGAACCCCTACACGATCAAGGGCCGCGCCGCCGCGCTGTCGACGATCATGCTCGAAGGGCTGATGGAGGGCACCGCGGACGAGGTCGACGCCGCCTACTGCCTTCTCTGCGAGACGATCGAATATCCCGAGGACCGGTCCTGGGTGATCTTCAACCTCCGCCCCGAGGCGCGGTTTTCCGACGGCACGCCGCTGACCGCCGCGGACGTGCTCTTTTCCTACGAGACATTCCTCGCCAAGGGCCTGTCGAGCTTTCGGGCGGTGCTGGCCCAGCAGGTCGAGTCCGCCGACGGCCTCGACACGCTCAAGGTGAAGTTCACTTTCAAGGCCGACTTCCCCAAGCGCGACCTGATCCAGGCGGTCGGCGGGCTGCCGGTCTTCTCGAAGGCCGATTTCGAATCCAAGGGCCGCGATCTGGAATCGACCTCGCTCGACCCATTCGTCGGCTCCGGCCCCTATCTCTACGACAGCATGGATATCGGCACCCGCATCACCTACCGCCGCGACGAGAACTATTGGGGCCGCGACCTACCGATCAACCGCGGGCGGCACAATTTCGACCGCATCCGCATCGAGTATTTCGGCGATTACGACGCCGCCTTCGAAGGCTTCAAGGGCGGCGCCTACACGTTCCGCAACGAGGCCTCCTCGCTGATCTGGGCGACGCGCTACGACTTCCCTGCCCTTCAGAAAGGCTGGGTGAAGAAGGCCGAACTGCCGGACGGCAATGTCGCGAGCGGGCAGGCCTTCATCATCAACCTGCGCCGCGAGAAATTCCAGGATCCGCGCGTGCGCGAGGCGCTGGGGCTGATGTTCAACTTCGAATGGTCGAATGCCTCGCTCTTCTACGGGCTTTACGAGCGGGTGAACTCCTTCTGGGAGAACAGCCCGCTCGAGGCAACCGGCCTGCCCGCGCCCGAGGAACTCGCGCTTCTGGAGCCGCTGGCCAGCAAGCTGCCGCCCGGCGTGATGGACGGCGAGCCGGTGATGGCGCCGGTCGCGGGCGAGCGCCAGCTCGACCGGCGGAACCTTCGCAGGGCCGCGGCGCTGCTCGACGAGGCCGGCTGGGAGGTCGGCGACGACGGCATCCGCCGCAACGAGAAGGGCGAGGTGCTCCGGATCGAGCTTCTGAACGACAGCCAGACCTTCGACCGGGTCTTCAACCCCTATATCGAGAACCTGCGCGCGCTCGGCATCGATGCGGTCCTGAACCGCGTGGACGACGCGCAGATGACCAACCGCACCCGCAGCCACGATTTCGACATCGTCACCGGCCATCTCGGCCAGGACCTGACGCCGGGCTCGGGGCTGCAGCAGTATTTCGGCTCGGAATCCGTGGGTGACGTGTTCAACCTGATGGGCCTGCAGAGCGAGGCCGTCGACCAACTCGTCGCCCGGATCGAGGGCGCGAAGACCCGCGAGGAGCTGATCACCGCGGCCCGCGCCCTCGACCGGGTGCTGCGCGCCTACCGGTTCTGGATCCCGCAATGGTACAAGAACAAGCACACGGTCGCCTATTTCGACATGTACGAACACCCCGAGACCCTGCCGCCCTATGCGCTGGGCGAGCTGGACTTCTGGTGGTACAACGCCGAAAAGGCCGCCGCGTTGAAGGCGGCGGGCGCGCTGAACTGAGGCGCCGGGGGAAAGAGCAGACCGTCTGATGGGCGCCTATATCCTGCGAAGACTGCTTCTCATGATTCCGACGCTGTTCGGGATCATGCTGATCAACTTCACGCTGACGCAATTCGTGCCCGGCGGGCCGGTCGAGCAGATCATCGCCCGGCTCGAAGGCGAGGGCGACGTGTTCCGCAACATCGCCGGTGGCGGCGATACCGGCGCGCAGGAGCAGATCGGCGGCGAGGAACGCTATCTCGGAGCGCGCGGCCTGCCGCCGGAATTCATCGACGAGCTGGAAAGGCAGTTCGGCCTCGACCGGCCGCCGGCCGAACGGTTTCTCAAGATGATGGGCGACTACCTGCGCTTCGACTTCGGCGAGAGCTATTTCCGCAAGATCTCGGTCATCGACCTCGTGATCGAGAAGATGCCGGTCTCGATCACGCTCGGGCTGTGGTCGACGCTTCTGGCCTATCTGATCTCGATTCCCTTGGGCATCCGCAAGGCGGTCAAGGACGGGTCGAAATTCGACACCTGGACCTCCGGAACGATCATCGTCGCCTATGCGATCCCCGGATTCCTGTTCGCGGTCCTGTTGATCGTTCTCTTCGCCGGCGGCAGCTACTGGCGGGTCTTCCCGCTCCGGGGCCTCACCTCCGACAACTGGGAGGAGCTTTCGCTGATCGGCAAGGCGGCGGATTACTTCTGGCACATCACCCTGCCGGTGGTCGCCTCGACGATCTCCAGCTTCGCCACGCTGACGCTGCTGACCAAGAACAGCTTCCTCGACGAGATCAACAAGCAATACGTGCTGACCGCCAAGGCCAAGGGCCTGACCGAGCGGGCGGTGCTCTACGGCCATGTCTTCCGCAACGCGATGCTGATCGTGATCGCCGGCTTTCCGGGCCTGTTCCTCGCGGTCCTGTTCGGCGGCGGGCTGCTGATCGAGACGATCTTCTCATTGGATGGCCTCGGCCGGCTCGGCTACGAGGCGGCGGTGGCGCGCGATTACCCGGTGGTCTTCGGCACGCTCTACGTCTTCGGACTCCTGAGCCTTCTCATCGGGCTCCTGTCGGACCTGATGTATGTCTTCGTCGATCCCCGCATCGACTTCGAGAGGCGGGCCGGCTGATGGCTCTGTCGCCGCTCAACCAGCGCCGCTGGCGCAACTTCAAGGCCAATCGCCGCGCCTTCTGGTCGCTGTGGATCTTCCTCGTGCTCTTCGTGCTGTCGCTCATGGCCGAGGTGATCGCCAACGACAAGCCGATCCTCGTCAGCTACCACGGCCAGATTCACTACCCGATCTACAAGTTCTACCCCGAGACCGCCTTCGGCGGCGATTTCCGCACCGAGGCACTCTACCGCGAGCCGGAGGTGCGCTGCCTGATCGTGTCGGGCGGGCTTGAGGATTGCTTCGATGACCCGGAAGCGGTGATCGAGGATGCCGCCGATGGCGAGGTCGCGGGCGAGGCGATCGAGAGGGGCTGGATGCTCTGGCCGCCGATCCCCTACAGCTACAACACCATCAACAATGTCGGCACCGCGCCCTCCGCACCCGACCGCGACCACTGGCTCGGCACCGACGACACCTCGCGCGACGTGCTGGCGCGGATCATCTACGGCTTCCGCCTGTCGATCCTGTTCACGCTGATCGTCACCACAATCTCCAGCCTCATCGGCATCGCGGCCGGCGCGGTGCAGGGCTATTTCGGCGGCTGGGTCGATCTCACGTTCCAGCGCCTGCTGGAGATCTGGGGCTCCACGCCTGGCCTTTACGTCATCATCATCCTCTTCGCGATCCTCGGGCGCAGCTTCGGGCTTCTCGTCTTCGTCACGATCCTCTTCGGCTGGCCGGCTCTCGTCGGCGTCGTCCGGGCCGAGTTCCTGCGCGCGCGCAACTTCGAATATGTCCGCGCCGCCCGCGCGCTCGGTGTCACCGACCGGGTGATCATGTTCCGCCACATCCTGCCGAACGCGATGGTCGCCACCCTGACCTTCCTGCCCTTCATCGTCACCGGCGCGATCGGCGGGCTCGCGGCACTCGACTATCTCGGCTACGGCCTGCCCTCCTCGCTGCCCTCGCTCGGCGAGCTCGCGCTGCAGGGCAAGTCGAACCTGCAGGCGCCGTGGCTCGGCTTTTCGGCTTTCTTCACCTTCGCCATCATGCTGTCGCTTCTCGTCTTCGTCTTCGAAGGCGTGCGCGACGCCTTCGACCCCCGGAAGACCTTCAAATGAAGACCGTCCTCGACATGAGCGACCTCAGGGTCAGTTTCCGCCAGGACGGCCGCCTGATCGAGGCCGTGAAGGGCGTGAGCTTCACCGTCGGCAAGGGCGAGACCGTGGCGATCGTCGGCGAAAGCGGCTCGGGCAAGTCGGTCACCGCGCTGTCGACCGTGGCGCTTCTCGGCGGCAGTGCCGAGATTTCCGGCTCGATCCGCTATCTCGGCCGCGAGATGATCGGCGCGCCCGAGGCCACCTTGCGCGACGTGCGCGGCAACGACATCAGCTTCATCTTCCAGGAGCCGATGACCTCGCTCAATCCCCTGCACACGCTGGAAAAGCAGCTCGCCGAGAGCCTTGCCCTCCACCAGGGGCTGACCGGCGGGGCGGCGCGGGCGCGGATCGTCGAGCTTCTGAACAAGGTCGGCATCGACAATCCCGAACGCCGCCTCGCCGACTATCCGCACCAGCTTTCGGGCGGCCAGCGCCAGCGGGTGATGATCGCCATGGCGCTCGCCAACGGGCCGGAGCTTCTGATCGCCGACGAACCCACGACCGCGCTCGACGTGACGATCCAGGCGCAGATCCTCGACCTTCTGGCCGAGCTGAAGGAGCGCGAGGGCCTGAGCCTCCTCTTCATCTCGCACGATCTCGGCATCGTCCGGCGCATCGCCGACCGGGTCTGCGTGATGCAGGGCGGCGAGATCGTCGAACAGGGGCCGGTGGCGGAGATCTTCGCCAGCCCCAAGCACCCCTATACGCAGAAGCTTCTCGCCGCCGAGCCGCGGGGCCGCCCCGATCCGGTGCCCAACGGCGCCGAGGAGATCGTGCGGACCGAGGAACTGCGCGTCTGGTTCCCGATCCAGCGCGGGCTCCTGCGCCGCACGGTGGGCCATGTGAAGGCGGTGAATTCCGCGACGATCTCGGTCCGGGCGGGCGAGACGCTGGGCATCGTCGGCGAAAGCGGCTCGGGCAAGACCACGCTCGCACTCGGCATCATGCGGCTGATCGCCTCCGACGGGCCGATCGTCTATCTCGGCCAGAACATCTCGAAATGGCGCCCGCGCGAGCTCAGGAAGCTGCGGCGCGACATGCAGATCGTGTTCCAGGACCCATTCGGCAGCCTCTCGCCGCGCATGACGTGCGAGCAGATCATCGCCGAGGGTCTCACCGTCCACGCCGTCGAGAAGGGCCGCGACCGGCGCGAGATGGTGGCCGAGATCATGGCGGAGGTCGGGCTCGACCCGGCGACGATGGAGCGCTACCCGCACGAGTTTTCCGGCGGCCAGCGCCAGCGCATCGCCATCGCCCGGGCGATGATCCTGCGCCCGAAGGTCGTGGTTCTGGACGAGC
>JBFKMA010000015.1:0-14552 GCA_041630175.1 Albidovulum sp. | reverse complement strand
GCCCACGAGAAATTCGTGACCGCCTCGGGCGGGACGGCCGCTGCCGACCTGATGCTGCATCTCATCGCCCGCGATCACGGCCCCGACCTCGCGACGGCGGTCGCCGACCAGATGGTCTACAATGCTGTCCGCGAAGGCACGGCGGCGCAGCGCGTCTCGCTGCAGGCGCGCCACGGCATCCGCAATGCGCATCTGAGCCGCGCCATCCAGATCATGGAAGAGAACATCGAAACACCGCTCGCGCCGTGCGAGATCGCCTGCGATCTGGGCATCTCCACGCGGCAGCTGGAGCGGCTCTTCGGCAAGTATCTCAACACATCGCCCAAGCGCTATGTGGTGGAGATGCGGCTGCACCGCGCGCGCAACCTGATCGTGCAGACCGAACAGTCGATCGCCGAGATCGCCATGGCCTGCGGCTTCAACTCGACCTCGCATTTCTCGAAGGTCTTCCGCAGCCATTTCGGCGTGTCGCCGGCGAGCCATCGGTCGATCCTGGCGTGACATCGGCGCGGCGGGATCGAGTGGCGCTGCGGCCGGGTGACCCGGTGATCCATGCTGCCCGCTGCACCCGCCGATCGGCAGACCGCGGCGGGTGCCGGGTTCCTCAGTGCTCGTGCGGGCCGAGCCGGCGGTGGAGCCGGGAATCGTGATCGCGGAAATGGCCGGCGAACCACTCCTCGAGCGCCCGCGCCAGCCGCTCGGAGGGCGCTTCCCCGGCTTCGGGGGGCGCGTCCATCAGGTCGCGCAACACGTCGAGCAGGCGTTCGTGGTCGTGCTTGTGCGCTTCGTACAGGTCGTAGCTCGCCTTGCGCATCTGGCGCTCCTCCAGCGCGAAATGGGCACTGATCGCGCGGTAGAGATCGCCGAAGCAGCGCGCCACGTCGGCGTCCGGGCGGCCGTCGAGGATCGCGCCGGCCGTCGCGTTGACGAGGTCCACGAGTTCGCGGTGCTCATGGTCGATCGCCGGATCGCCGACGCTGTATTCCGGTTTCCATTCGATCTTGGCCATGATCTCCTCGCTTTCCCGAACCGGGGTCCTTGGCGTCACTGGAAGACGAACCCGCCGCGTTCGGCGTCGAATTCTATCACGAAACTCTGCCCCGGCCGCAGGGCGGTCCGGGTTTTCGCCCGGTAGTCGAACCCCTCGGTCGCGGGATTGTCGCGCAGGCGCGCCGCGAAGGAATGGTCCCCCGCGGCGACCTCGATGCGCTGGTAGATGCGTGAGGGACCGGAGCCGCCGATGCCGGAGGGCGGCAGTTCGCGCGACAGCACCGTCGCACCGTCGATGTCGAGTTCGACCACGACCGGCGGCCGGCGGCGGTCGCAAACCTGGGTCCGGCGCATGTTCTGCGGCAGCGCGGCGAGTTCCTCGGGCGTGCGGTCCCGGCAACTCGCCGACCGGTCGCCGCCATGCGAGAAGCTGATCCGCACCAGCGCCCGGTCATCGCGGAGGCTCTGCCAGGCGGGCGCCGCCGACAGCCAGGCGGCGGCGAGCGTCACCGCGAGCGTCACCGCGCCGCCTGCCAGAACATGCCGGATCGCCACCGGAGTCATGACCGCCTCCCCTGCTGCGCCCGCTCCGTGCCGGCGCCCTCGTCCCGCGAAAGCGGGCGGACCCGGTCCGAGGCCGGCATCGCCGCCAGACGCGCCGAGAACGCGCGGATCTCATGCGCGGCGCGGGCCGCCTCGCTCGATCCCGCCCAGAGCGTGAGAAGGCGTTCGCGCGGCACCCGCTCGCGCAGGTAGGGGTCGCGCGTGCGGGCGATGCGCTGCTCGGTCCAGGCCTTGCCGTAGCGGTTGAAGCATTCCCGCCCGGCGCAGCCGGCGAGGCAGACCCCGTCGGCCAGATCGCGACTGATGACGAAGTCGATCAGCGAGGGCGGCACCATGGCCACGCAGGGCAGCACCACACGCGCTGGCGCCGGCTCTGCGCCCGCGCCATGCGCGCAGGACAGGGTGAGCACCCGGCCGGGCCCTTCGAGCGATTCGGACGCGGCGATGACTTCCTCGCGCAGGCGCGCGAGCGGACGGTCGGGCAGATCGATCCCGGTCACGAGGTCGGCGGTGCGGCGGAAGGGCGTCGACGAGGGGCAGGAGCCCATGCAGATCCCGCAGGCCACGCAGCGATCCGGGTTGACCTCGACCTCGTGGCTGAAGGCCGCGCCGTCGCTGCGCGGCACCAGCGTGATCGCGGCATAGGGGCAGTCGGCGACGCAGCGTGCGCAGCCGTTGCAGTAGTCGAGTTCGACCTTCGCGGCCGCCGCCTCGCGCCGCGGCGGCAGCCAGGGCAGGCCCATCAGCAGCACCGTGAAGATCAGCGATCCGGTCCAGATCACCCCGGGCGGGACATGCTCGATCACCGGGTAGAGCGACAGGTAGAACCAGTCGATCCCGATCCGCTGCGGCACCGAGGCGAGGTCCGCCGGCTCCTGGCTGACCGCCGGAACCGCAAACGACACCGCGACGAGCGCCACGACCGACATCACGCCCAGCCCGCGCGGCGGGCGGGTGCGGGCCTCGGTGATGCGCTGGATGTGGATCCACATCATCAGCAGCAGCAGGAGCGGGATCGCGACATGCAGGAACACCATCAGCGTGAAGAACCGGCTCGACAGGCTGTCGGGCGAAAGGAAGTTCCGCGCGATCGGCTCGGCGAAGAAGGGCAGCGCGTCGAGAAGCTCGGTCGTGGTGACGGCGACGTATTGCGCGAGCCTGTCCCAGACCAGCCAGTAGCCGGTGATGCCCGAGATGTAGACGAACCACAGGACCGGAACCCCGGTGAGCCAGGAAAACCAGCGCCGCCCGCGGAAGCGGTCGTTCACCCATTCGCGCACGAGATGCAGGAGCATCGCGACGACCATGAGGTCGGAGGCGTAGCGGTGCAGGCTCCGCGCAAGGCCGGCGTGGAACCAGTGGTCCTCGGTCAGCCATTCGACCGAGGCATAGGCATCGACCACGCCGGTGTCGAAGAAGATGAAGAGATAAATCCCGGTGACCGCGACGATCCAGAAGAACAGCCAGCCCAAGGGGCCGAGATGCGCCATCGGGTTCCAGTCCGGCCCGAAGGCGAGGTCGAGGCCGCGCTCGAACCGGTCGAAGCCGCGCCGAAGGGCGTTTCGGACCGGCATCGGCTACCCGGCCCGGTCGGCGTTCATCGCCCGGTGATAGCGCCGGTTGCCGAGCCACATCCGGACGATCACCACGGCAGTCAGGATCAAGGAGAGCGCGCCGAAGAAGATGCCGAAGAAGATCGAATAGTCGAACCGGTAGGCGCCGGTGGCGGGGTTGTAGACGGTGCAGATGAAGGTCAGCCGGTCCCACAGGTCGCTTGGCGCGAGCGAGCGCGTCGCACGGCCGAGGACGAGGTCCTTGAGCGGCTCGACCAGGAGCGGCAGCGGAAATGCCTCGCCGTAGAGCTGGCGGTAGACCCGGCCTTCGGCGTCGAGGATGCTGGTCTGGGTGATGTGGTCGAACCCGCCGGCGGCGGTCTCGAACGAAAAGCCGAGATCGGCCAGAAGCGCCTCGGTGGTCGCGGCGTCGGCGCTGGCGAGATGCCAGTCGGGGATGCCGTTCAGGCGATGGGCGTTGGCGAAGGCGGCAAGCTGCGCCGGCCGGTCGCCGCTGGCGTCGAAGCCGAAGGTCAGCACTGCGAAGGCGTCGTCGCCGAGCGTGGCGCGCGCCTCGTCGACGCGGGCACGCAGGTGGTCGGTGGTGATCGGGCAGACGGTCGAGCAGCTCGTGAAGATCAGCGAGACGACCAACGGCCGGCCGCGGAACGCCTCCAACGGCAGTGCCGCGCCGCGCTGGTCGCGGAGCACATGGACGCCGACCTTGCGGCCGATCGCGGCCTGGCTTTGCGCATAGGCGTCGTCCGCGCCGATCGCGGCCGGTGCCGGGCCTGCGATCGCCAACCACAGCGCCGCGGCGAGGAGATGCTTCACAAAGCCCATGCCAGCGTTCCGTCAAGTACGACCCCGACCGACAAGAGCGCGAACTGCGCCAGCGAGGCGCGGAAGGTCGATTTCGCGTTGGCCCGCGTCGGGGCCCGCATCAGCCGCCAGCTCGTCCAGACGAAGGGCGCCCCGCCGATCAGCGCAAAGGCGCCGTAGACCGGGCCGAGGCCGAGCCAGAGCGGCAGGAAGGACATCGCCACAAGCGTCAGGACATGGCTGAAGATCACCGGCCCCCAGACCTCCGGCCCGGTCACGGCGGGCAGCATCGGGATGCCGGCGCGCCGGTAGTCTTCGCACCGCACGACGGCGAGGCTCCAGAAATGCGGGGGCGTCCAGAGGAACAGCACCACCGCCAGAACCAGCGGCACCGCGCCGACCGGCGGGCCGAACATCGGCGCCGCCATCGCCGCCCCGGCAAGCACCGCGAAGCTGCCGGCCGCGCCGCCGATCACCACGTTCCACACCGTCCGCTGCTTGAGCCAGACCGTGTAGACGAGCCCGTAGGTCGCCGCGCCGAGAAACACGAACACCGTGGCCAGCGTGCCGCCGACCGACCAGGCCATCGCCAGCGAGGCGGCCAGCAGTGCGGCGAAGGTCGCCGGCCAGATCGCGCCCGCCTTCAGCGTGCCGCTGGCGAAGGGCCGCCCGTGGGTGCGCGCCATCAGCCTGTCGACGTCGCGTTCGTAATACTGGTTGAACGCCCCCGCCGCGCCCGAGGCGCCGAGCACGGCGAGGCAGAAGACCAGGGCCTCGGGCCAACCGGGCGATCCGCCGCCCACGACGATCCCGACCAGCGCGGCCAGCGCGATGAACGCGCCGATCCGCAGCTTGAGGATCGAGACCGTCATGTTGAGAGCCGTCAGCATGGCGTCACTCTCCCGCGGCAGGTCACTGGAACAGCCAAAGCTCCGACAGGTACTTCCAGTTGATGAAGTAATAGAGCACGAAGGCCGCGAAGAAGATCGCCACGAGGATCATCGTGCCCGTCAGCTTCGGCTGTTTGGCGCTGCCATAGGCCGCCACGGCATCGGGGCCCGCCTCGTGCAGCGGGAACACCATCTTGGCATCGCCCTTGTCGAGCCGCGGCCCGGCGAGGATCGAGGCGACCACGACGATGACGAAGATTGCCCCGCCGACCGCCGCGAGGACGCCGGCGAGCCCGTTGAGGCCCATCATCAGATAGGCGCCCGCCGGGAACTCGAAGGCGTGCGGCGCCTCGGTCAGCGCGATGTCCCATTGCCGGCGCGGCACGCCGAGCGTCCCCGCGCCCATCATGAACAGCGAGATGCCGCCGACGCCGATGCCGAACAGATAGGGCTGCCACTTGGCCAGCGTCGGCCAGATGATGTCGCGCTGGAAGATCAGCGGCACCACGAGATAGGTCATCGCCATGAAGGCGAGCGTCGTGCCGGCGACGACGGTGCCGTGGAAATGGCCCGGAACGTAGAGCGTGTTGTGCATCAGCACGTTCAATTGCTCGGTCCCGAGGATCACGCCCGAGATGCCGCCGATGAAGCCGAACATCACGAGGCTCATGAACATCCCCGAGAAGGCCGGGTTGCCCCAGGGCGCCTTGCGCAGCCATTCGAAGGCGCCGCGGTTGAAGCCGTTGCGCCGCTGCGCCGCCTCGATCGAGCCGGGCACCGTCATGCCGTGGATCATCGAGGCCATGACCGCGAGATACATCATGTAGCTGGTATTAACGATCTTCCAGGTCGAGCTGAGGCCCGGCTCGGCCAGCAGGTGGTGCGCCGAGGCGAGCTGCAGGAACAGGATGTACATCAGGAACGCGGTGCGGCTGACCTTCTCGGACAGCGGCTTGGCGCCCACGACCATCGCGCCGATCGCGTACCAGATCGCCACATGCGCCGAGACGTTGATCTGCTGCGAGGAATGGCCCATGCCCCACCAGACGACCTTGTACATCAGCGAGTCGATGTTCGCGATCAGCCCGAGCGACCACAGCCAGGTCGGGATCAGGATCACCGCGCCCGAGGCAATGGTGAAGACCGCGATGATCGCCGCGGTGATGGCGCCGAACGTCACGAGCGGCACCGAGCCGTCATAGGTGCCCTCGGCCTTGGCCACGACGAGCGTGCCGAAGAACACCATGACGCTCAGAAGCGCGCCGACGGCGAAGAGGATCAGCGACAGGTAGAACCAGTGCGAGGCCTGCATCGGCGGGTAGCTGGTGAACATCACCGAACTGTCGCCGCGCAGCACCGCGTAGTTGGCCATGCCCGCGCCCACCAGCATCAGGAGGAAGCCGAGCCAGGCGATCGCCGGCGTCGCCAGCCGCGATCCCAGCAGGATCGCCGAGGCGAAGTAGAGCACCGCGATCTCGAAGAAGATGATCCAGAACAGCAGCACGTTCGCGCCGTGCCCGGTCAGGACCAGGTAGAACATTTCGGCCGGCAGGAGCTGCACCGCCGGCCAGCGGGTCAGCGCCACCAGAAGCCCCATCAGGCCGCCGAGGGCCAGGAACACCACCGCCGCCACCGCGTTGACGCGGATCAGGATCTCGGCCGAGCGTTCGACCCGGAGGCCGGTGAAGCGGCAGGAGCGGTAGGTCAACGGCCGGCCGGGGGCCGCACCGGCATGTTCGATCGTCGTCATCCTCGTCCTCCCCTATTCCACGACGCGGATGCGGCCGGTCATCGCGTGATGGCCGATGCCGCAGTACTCGCTGCAGACGATGCCGTAGACGCCCGCCTCCGTCGGGGTGAGCGACAGGACGTGCTCGTAGCCCGGATGCACCGAGATGTTGATGTTGACCGGCTGGAGCGAGAACCCGTGCTGCCAGTCGACCGAGGACAGGTGGAAGCGATAGCTCTCGCCCTTCTTCAGCTCGACGACCGGCCAGAATTCCCACAGCCGCGCCAGCAGGTAGACATCGCCGCCCGCGGGCGGCCGCACCACCGGAACGCCGTTCTCCTCGATGGGCGCGCCGTTCTCGTCCTTCGCCTGGAATTCCTCGGCGAAGGCCTCGGTGCGCTCCTGGAACCTGTCCGGCGTGATCCGGTAGGTCTCGTTCGACAGGTTCTGATCGCCGATGAAGTGCCAGGCGATCATGAAGAAGAACATGAACAGGCCCCACAGGAAGGCGATGATGATCCAGCCGAGTTCAAGGCCGTGGACCGGCTCCTTCCACCAGATCTTCTTTTCGGGAACGAATATCGCCATGTCTGTCCCTCCCCGTTCAGTTGGCGATTGGTACCGAGGCGACCTCCATGACGCCCCAGATGATGTAGAGCACCGCCGGAGTGGCGACGCCGAGGAAGAGCAGGAGGAACGGGTTGTCGAGCAGTTGCTGCATCACGGGGATGCGCTCGGTGCCGGAGCCGCGCTCCGGGGCGTCTTGCTTTTTGTCGGCCATGGCAAAGCTCCTCCGTCGTCGCCGTGAAGTCGACGTATCCGACGGAACCGAACCAAACCCCGCAAAGGGCAGCGCCTTGTCGCCGTTTGCGGGCTCCGAACAGGTTGAAACCGACAGGGATCTTCGCGGCTTCAGCCTTGAATGCATTCGACGTTCGATGGCCGCCGTCACACCGCCCTCCGGTCATCATATAGAAGCGGGGCGGGGCGGATTTGATTTAAGTCAAGCGGGCGGCATTGCCCTTTCGGGATGACGGCGGCCGCGAACGCGATCGCAGATCCTGGGAATTCGGGTCCGGGGTGGCGTGCGTCCGGCGTTTCCGGAAGTCCGAACCCGGCGGTTCCGTCAGATCGTCCAGCCGCCGTCGATGTTGAGGGCCTGTCCCGTCACATAGCCGCTGGCATCGCTGGCCAGATAGACCGCGAGCGCGGCGATCTCCTCGGCGGTGCCAAGCCGGCCCATCGGCTGGCGGGCAATGAAGTCCTGCATCGCATGGTCGGGGTCGCCTGTGGCGCGCAGCCGTTCATGCAGGCTCGGTGTGTCCACGGTTCCCGGGCAGATGGCGTTGCAGCGGATGCCCCGGGTGACGAAATCGGCGGCGACCGACTTGGTCAGCCCGATCACGGCGGCCTTTGTGGCGCCGTAGACGAAGCGGTCGGGCACGCCCTTCACCGAGGAGGCCACCGAGGACATGTTGACGATCGACCCGCCGCCCTTGGCGAGCATGCCCGGAAGGCAGGCGCGGATCATCCGGTACATCGACTTGACGTTCAGCTCGAAAGCGAAGTCCCAGTCGCCTTCCGAGCAGTCGAGCACGGTTCCCGAATGGACGAATCCGGCGCAGTTGAACAGCACGTCGACGGGACCGGTTTCGGCGAGGAGCGCGTCGATCGCGGCCGGATCGGTCACGTCGAGCAGGCGCAGCTCGGCGCCCGCGATGGACCGCACGGCCTCGCCGTCGATATCGGTGGCCCAGACCTTCGCACCCGCGCCGACGAAGGCCGCGGCCGTGGCGCGGCCGATCCCCTGACCAGCGGCGGTGACGAGGCAGGTCTTGCCTTCCAGACGTTTCATCATTGCCCCTCCGCTTGCCGTTCCTTGTCCGTCCTGCTCACATCACCGCGCCGATCTGCCAGGGCACGAATTCCGCGCCCCCGAAGCCGAGCTTCTCGCTCAGGGTCCGCTCGCCCGAGGCGACGCGGATGAACGTCTCGAAGATCTCCGCGCCCTTTTCCTCGATGCTGACGCCGTCCGAGACGATGTCGCCGCAATTGATGTCCATGTCCTCGGACATGCGGTCGTACATCTCGGTATTGGTGGCGAGCTTGATGCAGGGCGTGGGCTTGTAGCCCGAGACCGAGCCGCGCCCCGTCGTGAAGGCGACGAGGGTCGCGCCCGAGGCGATCTGGCCGGTCACCGAGCAGGGGTCGTAGCCGGGGCTGTCCATGTAGACGAAGCCCTTGCGGTCGATGGGTTCGGCGTATCTGTAGACGCCCGCAAGCGGTGCGGTGCCGCCCTTGGCCACCGCGCCGAGCGACTTTTCGAGGATCGTCGTCAGCCCGCCGCGCTTGTTGCCGGGCGAGGGGTTGTTGTCCATCTCGCCGTCGTTGCGGCGGGTGTAGTCCTCCCACCAGCGGATGCGCTCGATGAGCTTCTCGCCCACCTCGCGGCTCACGGCGCGGCGGGTCAGCAGGTGCTCGGCGCCGTAGATCTCGGGCGTCTCCGACAGGATCGTGGTGCCGCCGTGGCGCACGAGCAGGTCGGACGCGGCGCCGAGTGCGGGGTTCGCGGTGATGCCCGAATAGCCGTCCGATCCGCCGCATTGCAGCCCGACCGTCAACTGGCTGAGCGGCGCCGGCGCGCGGCGCGCGGCATTGGCCTCCACGGCCATCTCGCGCAGCATCCCGAGCGCGGCGTCGATGGTGCGCCGCGTGCCGCCCCGCTGCTGGATGGTCATGTAGCGGAAGTTGCCGCCCGGACGCGTCCGGCCTTGGCCGACGAGGTCTGGCACCTGCATCACCTCGCAGCCGAGCCCGACGAGGAGGATGCCGCCGAAATTCGGGTTGCGGGCATAGCCCGAGAGCGTGCGAAAGAGCGTCCTGTAACCCTCGTTCGTGCCGGACATGCCGCAGCCGGTGCCATGCACGATCGGCACGATGCCGTCGACGTTTTCCAGACCGGCCAGCCAGGGCGTCCATTCCGCCGCCTCGGCGATGAAGCGCGCGACGCTGCCCGAGCAGTTTACCGACGTGAGGATGCCGAGATAGTTGCGGGTTCCGACCTGGCCGTCGGCGCGACGGTAGCCCTCGAAGCTGCGCGGCGGGGCGATCGCGGGCAGCGGTGCGTTCGCCGTGGCATGGGCATGGTCCCGCTCATGCGCCGCCATCCCGAGATTGTGGCTGTGGACATGCGCGCCGGGGGCGATGTCGTCGGTCGCCACGCCGATGATCTGGCCGTAGCGCAGGACGCATTCGCCCTTCGCGATCGCGCGCGCCGCGATCTTGTGGCCGCGCCTGACCGCCTCTCCGATCGGGGTCGGAAGCTCCGCAACCGCCGCGCCCGGATCGAGGTCTTCGAGCGCGATCACCACATTGTCGGACAGGTGCAGGCGGATGGCTCTTGCGGCGGGACCGGGCATCGATGCATCTCCGCGGAGGACCGCCCGCGATGCTTGACAGCGCCTCGGGGCGGACTAACATGCTAACATGTTACAAAGGGTCGATGTGGAACCGCAAGAGGCAAGTCCCGCCGCTCCGCGCCTGCGGAGGCTCGATGCGTTCACCGGCTCGCTCGCCGCGAGGACCTATGCGTCGCTGCGCGAGGCCATCCTCCGGCTCTCCTACAAGCCCGGCGAATTGCTGCGCAAGGGTGAGATCTGCGCCGAGCTTGGCGTCTCCCGTTCGCCGGTCTCCGAGGCCATCGCCCGGCTCGCCGCCGAGGGGCTCGTCGACGTGATCCCGCAGGCCGGCACCTATGTCGCGCGCTTCTCCATGGCCGAGATCCGCGAGGGCGCGTTCCTGCGCGAGGCGATCGAGGTGGCGGCGGTGGAGATGCTGGCGCCGGTCATCACCGAGGAACAGCTCGTCGAGCTGAGGCGCAACATCCGCGTGCAGGAGGCGCTGGTGGAGGACGGCGATTTCGCGGGCTTCTACAAGCTCGATTCCGAGATGCACGGCCTGATCCAGTCGTTCACCGGCTTTCGCAAGCTGACCCAGATCGCGGATTCCGCCTGGCTGCACGTGAACCGGGCGCGTCAGCAGGTCCTGCCGGTGCCGGGCCGGGTCGCCGCGACGCTGCAGGAGCACAGGGCGATCCTCGCCGCGCTCGAGGCGCGCGATCCGGAGCGCGCGCGCATGGCGATGCGGACGCATCTGCGCCAGCTCATGACCTTCCTGGCCCCGCTCGAGAGGGAACGCCCGGAGCTTTTCGCTCCGGACTGACCGCCGCGGAACCGCGTGCCGTCAGGGCGTCAGCCGGTAGAATTCCGCCGCCGTGCCGCCGAAGACCCGCGCCCTATCCTCCGGGTCAAGGCCCGAGGTGAGGTCCTCCGCCGCCTGCCGCCAGCCGGAATATTCGCAGCGCAGCCGGCAGACCGGCCAGTCCGAGCCCCACATGATCCGCTCCGGCCCGAACGCGGCGAAGACGTGCGCGGCGTAGGGGCGCAGGTCCTCCACCGTCCAGTCGGCCTTCGCTTCGGTCACCAGCGCCGAGAACTTGACGCAGGCGGCGGTTTCCTCTGCCAGCCGCGACATGCCGTCGGCCCAGAAGTGGAAGTTTTCCTCCGAATGATCGCGGATCTGCGGTTTCATGCAGTGATCCAGCACCACCCGCATCTTCGGATAGCGCTTCAGGATCGTCAGGAAATTCGCCAGGTGCCGCGGGAATCCCAGCGCATCGAAAGTGAGGCCGAGATCGCTCACCGCGCGGAAGCCCCACTGGACGTCCTCGCGCAGCATCCAGTCGTCGTCGGGGATGTCCTGGATCATCGGCCGCACGCCGAGGAACTTCGGATGGCCGGCCAGCCGCTTGAGCTGGAAGATGTCGTCGGTGTTCTCGAAATCGATCCAGCCGACGACGCCCGCGACCGAGGGCGTGGCGTCGGCGATGCCGAGGAGATACTCGGTCTCTCCGACCGTCGCGGCCGCCTGCACGAGCACCGTCCGCACGATCCCGTGCGCGGCGCGTTCGGGAGCGAGATCGCCCGGCCCGTAGGTTCGGTACAGCACCGGATCGTCCTTCGGCATCCAGTCGTAATCGCCCCGCGCGGGGTTCCAGTAATGCTGATGGGCGTCGATCTGGATCATGCTGTGCCCACCGTCGGCGCGTCCGCGCGCATCAGACCTTCGGCCTTCAGCTCGTCCCAGAGCGCGGCCGGCACGGTGGCCCCCGCGGCGCGCACATTCGCCTCCATCTCGGCCACGCTCTGCCCGCCCGGAATGACCGACAGAACGGCGGGATGCAGCAGCGGGAACCGGAGGGCGGCCTCGACCATGCGCACGCCGTGGCGCTTGCAGACCGCCTCGATGCGGCCGACGCGATCGAGGATCGCGGGGGGCGCCAGGCCGTAGTTGAAATGCGCGCCCGGCCGCGGGCCGGTGGCGAGGATGCCGGAATTGTAGGGCCCGCCGATGACGATGCCGATGCCGCGGTTCTCGCAGAGCGGCAGGAAGCTCTCCAGCGCCTCCTGTTCGAGCAGCGTGTAGCGCCCGGCCAGGAGGAAGACGTCGAAATCGCCGCGCTCGGCCATCCACTGGCAGGGCTGCCATTCGTTCAGCCCGGCCCCGAAGGCGCGGATCACGCCCTGGTCGCGCAACTCCAGAAGCGCCCGGTAGCCGCCCGCCATGAATTCCGCCAGCCACGCGTCGAGCGCGGCCTGGCTCTTGTGGGTGAAGACGTCGAGGTCGTGGGCATAGAGGATGTCCACCCGGTCCACCCCGAGCCGTTCGAGCGAGAATTCCAGCGAGCGGAGCGTCGCGTCGTAGCCGTAGTCGTAGATCCCGACGCGGGCGGGCACGTCGAACCATTGGCCGACCCCGTCGCGTTTGTCCGCATCGACGGTCCGCAGAAGCCGCCCGGTCTTGGTGGACAGCACGTAGTCGTCCCGCTTCTTGCCGCGCAGGAACCGGTTGAGCCGGGTTTCCGACAGGCCGAACCCGTAAAGCGGCGCGGTGTCGAAGTAGCGCAGGCCCGCCGCCCAGGCGGACTCCAGCGCCGCTTCCGCTTCCGCCTCCGAGATCGCCCGGTAGAGATTGCCGAGCGGCGCGGCGCCGAAGCCGATCTCGGTGAAGGTCAGCCCGCCCGTGCCGAGCCTGTCCCAATGTCGCGTGGCAAGCGTCATGTCCGCCTCCGGCTGCGCGCTGACATGCTAGCATGAATCGCTTGGGGGCCAATGCGTTCCGCGCTAGTCTCGGGGTGGAAGCCGGTTGCCGGGAGGTGAGATGACGCGGTTCCGCAAGGTCTTCGGGGGCGGAAAGCCGGTCATCGGCATGGTCCATCTCGGCGCGCTGCCCGGCACGCCGCTGCACGATGCCGGTTCCGGGCTCGACGGGCTGGTCGCGACCGCGCGCGCCGACCTCCTGGCGTTGCAGAGGGCCGGGTTCGACGCCGTGATGTTCGGCAATGAAAACGACCGGCCCTACGAATTCCGGGTGGACACCGCCTCGACCGCGACCATGGCCTATGTGATCGGTCGGCTCCGTCCGGAGATCACCGTGCCCTTCGGCGTCAACGTGCTCTGGGATCCGCTGTCGACGGTGGCGCTGGCAGCCGCCACCGGTGCCGCCTTCGTGCGCGAGATCTTCACCGGCACCTATGCCTCGGACATGGGGCCCTGGACGCCCGACGCCGCGGCCGCGATGCGTTACCGCGATCGGCTCGGGGCGCGCGATGTCGCGATGCTCTTCAACGTCTCGGCCGAATTCGCCGACAGTCTCGACCGCCGCCCGCTGCCCGACCGCGCCCGCTCGGCGGTGTTTTCGTCGATCCCCGATGCGGTGCTCGTCTCGGGCCAGATCACCGGCGAGGCGGCGCGGATGGCGGATCTGGAGGCGGTGAAGGCGGTGCTGCCCGGCATGCCGGTGCTCGCCAATACCGGCGTGAAGCACGAGACCGTGGCCGAGGTCCTGCGGGTCGCAGACGGCTGCATCGTCGGCTCGGCGCTGAAGGTCGGGGGCGATACCTGGAAGCCGGTCGATCCCGACCGGGCGGCGGATTTCATGCAGCGCGCCCGCGCCGCGCGCGGGGGCCGGTGATGGAGCGGCTGCGGCAGGATCTGACGGAACTCATGCTGATCCCCGGCCTCTCGGGCCACGAGGACCGGGTGCGGCGTCACCTTGCGGGCAAGCTCTCCGAGGCGGGCATCGCCAGCCGCTCGGACCGGATGGGCAACCTGATCGCCACGTTCGAAGGTGATGCGAAGACGCCCTCGGTCATGGTCTTTGCCCATATGGACCAGCTCGGTTTCATCGTCGGCAAGGTGGAGGCCGACGGGCTGGTCCGGGTCGAGCGGATGGGCGGCGTGCCGGAGCGGGCGCTGGCCTCGCAAGCGGTCCTGCTCTGCGTGGGTGAGGGGCGCGACGTGCCGGGCGTGATCCTAAACAAGGCGCATCACGCGACCGCGCCGGAGGAGAAATACCGCGTGCTGAAGGCCGCCGAGATCGCGGTCGACACCGGTCACGACTCCAAAGCGGCGGTCGAGGCGGCCGGAATCCGCATCGGCACGCCGGTCGTCTACCGGCCGCAGGCCCTGCCGCTTGCCGGCACCCGCCTTGCCGGGACGAGCGTCGACGACCGCGCCGGCTGCGCCGTGCTTCTCGCCCTAGCCCGGCGGCTCGCGGCGCGCAGGGGCGGGCCGACGGTCCACGCGGTCTGGACCGTGCAGGAGGAGTTCAACCTGCGCGGCGCGGTGGTCGCCGCGCAGGTCCTGAAGCCGGACATCGCCATCCAGATCGACCTGATGCTCGCCACCGACACGCCCGGCATGGCGGACCGGGGCGAGATGGTTCTGGGCGGCGGGCCGGGGATGAGCCTCTATTCCTTCCACGGCCGCGGCACCCTGAACGGCGTGATCCCGCATCCAGCCGCCGTGCGGCTCTTCGAGGAGACCGCCGCGGCCGAGGCCATCCCGCTGCAACGCTCAGCGCAGGTCGGCATTCTCACCGACCTCTCCTATGTCCAGCTCGTCGGCGATGGCGTGGTGTCGATCGACATGGGCTTTCCGATGC
>JBFKMA010000014.1:0-14738 GCA_041630175.1 Albidovulum sp. | reverse complement strand
AGGATCGCCAGCGCCGGGACCAGCAGGAGCCAGAGCTTGCGGAGCGCGCCCTTCAGGAACGGGATCGGCAGGGCGCCGAGCAGGAACAGCAGGCCGGGATGGACGAAGTCAGTCATAGTAATCCTCGCGCCGCATCAGCCGACCCTGGTGGCCGAGGAACTTTGAGACGAAGATCAGGACGACGCAGGAGCCGAAGCCGTAGGCCGCGGGCCAGCCCGGTATGCGCTCCCAGAGGTATTCGGCATGGCCGCGATAGACGAGGAAATCGGCGATGACGATCGCCACGAGCGTGACGTAGAAGAGACGCCGCCTCGGCTTGGCGTATTGCGCGTCTCCGAAAAACTCGACGATGCGCTTGATCATCGGACTACCTCCTCCGCCAGGGCCAGGAAATAGCCGGGAGCCACGCCCATCAGCAGCGACAGGATAGCCGTCGCCACCAAAGGCACCGCGACCAGCGGGATCTCGCGGACCGGGGCCGGGTCGTCCTTTGGTTCGGTCCCGAAGAAGGCGGCGTAGCTCACTGGCAGGAAATAGGCGGCGTTCAGCACCGAACTCGTCAAAAGCACGATCAGGAACGTGACCTCGCCGGCCTCGACCGAGCCGAGCGCCAGGTACCATTTGCTGACAAAACCGGCGCTGGGCGGCACCCCGATCATCGAGAGCGAGGCGATGAAGAACGCGCCCATCGTCCAGGGCAGGCGGCGGCCGATCCCGCCCATCTCGCTGATCTTCCGCTTGCCGGAGGCGCAGAGGATCGAGCCCGCGCAGAAGAAGAGCGTGATCTTGGAGAACGCATGCGCCGCGATGTGGAGGATGCCGCCGACCATCGCCACCGGCGACAGCAGGACCGCGCCGAGCACGATGTAGGAGAGCTGGCTCACCGTCGAATAGGCGAGCCGCGCCTTCAGATCGTCGCGCGTCAGCGCGTAGACCGAGGCCATCAGGATCGTGAACGAGGCCAGATAGGCGGTTGCGAGGCCAAGCCCGAGCCCCTCCATCTGCGCCGCACCGAAGACGTGGAACACCACACGCAGGACGCAGAAGACGCCCATCTTGACCACCGCCACGGCATGCAGAAGCGCGCTCACCGGCGTCGGCGCCACCATCGCGGCGGGGAGCCAGGCATGGATCGGCATCACCGCGGCCTTGGCGAAGCCGAAGAGGTAGCAGAAATACACCACCGTCAGCAGCGCCGGCGCGGCGGTGCTTTCCGCGAGAAGCCCGCCCGGCACGAAATCGAGCGAGCCGGCGAGGTGGTAGGTCAGCGCCAGCGCGGCCAGGAGCAGGCTCTTCGACGCGCCCATCAGATAGACGAGATACTTGCGGCTGCCGGCCCACGCCTCCTCGTCCTCGTGGTGATAGACCAGCGGATAGGTGACGAGGCTCAGCACCTCGTAGAAGATCACCAGCGTGAAGAGATTGGCGGCGAACGCCCCGCCCACCGCCGCCGCGAGGCTGGTCGCGAAACAGGCGAAGAAGCGGGTCTGCGCGTGTTCGTTGAGGCTCCGCATATAGCCGATCGAATAGATCGCCGCGAGGATCCACAGAAGCGACGAGACGGTGGCGAAGACCATACCGAGCGGATCGACCCGGAACGCGAAGTCGATGCCGGGCAGGACCTCGAAGAGCCGCAGCTCCACCACGCCGCCGGCGAGCACCACCGGCGCCATCGACGCGACGGTCGCGAACATTGCCACGGCTGCCACCGGCGAGACCAGGTCGCGCAGCCTCGGGCGGTCATGGAGGACAAGCACCAGACCCGCCGCCAGGAGGGCGACGGCGATGGCCAGAAGCGGCCGGATCGAGACAACCGGGTCCAAACCGCTATCCTTTCATCATCGTCACCTCGTCGACCTTGAGGGTGGCCTTGTTCCTCACGAGCGCGACCAGGATGCCGAGGGCGATGGCGACCTCCGCCGCGGTGATCGCGATGACGAAGATCGCGAAGATCCGGCCGCGGAAATCGTCGTGGAACGCCCCGAAGGCGATGAAGTTGATATTGACCGAGTTGAGCAGCAGTTCCAGCGACATCAGCACGACGAGGATGTTGCGCCTGAGCAGCACCCCCGCCGCGCCGATCACGAAGAGCAGGACGCCAAGCACGACATACCACGAAAGCGGCACCATCAGCCTGCCTCCTTCCGCGCCAGCACGATGGCGCCGACGAGCGCCACGAGCAGGATCACCGAGGCGACTTCGAAGGGTAGCAGATAGTCGGCGAACAGCGTCGTGCCGAGTTCCCGGATATCGCCGGCGGTGCGGCCGCCGGCGGGCCCCAGGGCCGAAAACCGGTCGGAGAGGAGCACCAGCGCCAGCATCTCGACGCCGAGGAGCCCCAGAAGCATCAGAGCCGGCAGGTTGCCGCCCGGCACGAAGCGCTGCAGCACCGCCTCGCGCACGTCGATCATCATGATCACGAAGACGAAGAGCACCATGATCGCGCCGACATAGACGAAGATCTGGATCACCGCGAGAAGCGGCGCCGCGAGCAGCACGAAGATCGCCGAGATCTGCAGGAAACAGGCCATCAGCGCCAGCGCGCTGTGCACCGGGTTGGGCGCCAGCACCATAGTCAGGGCCGTGATCACGGCCGCGGCAGCGAAGACGAGAAAGAACGCCTGCTCCATCGACGCCGATCCTTCTGAAGTGACCTGTGACGCAGCGCACGATGGCCGGAGACGAGGGACTGCTTACTTCAGATGCGTTCGCAAATTGTGCCCCAGTCGCGGAAATTTCTCAAGATCTTGTGGGATTTGCGCCGTAGCCGGCCGGGCGGATGCCCGGCTGCTGCAACCGCCGCAACCGCTCATCGCGGCAGGCCCATGCCGCCTGCCGGATCGCAGGGCTTTGCCCTATCGCAAAGAAGGCCGGCCGGTTTTCGGCTTGTCTGCCAGCTGACGGCGGCGGCGGTGGACGGAGTGATGGCGCAGGCAGGGCAGGACGGCGATGACCTCATGCTCGACCGCTATTTCGAGCGGTTCCCGGCGACGGTCGCCGTCTTCCTGCGTCACCGCATGCTTTGCGTCGGCTGTCCGATCGCGCCCTTCCACACCATCGACGACGCCTGCGCCGAGCATGGCGTCGATCCGGCCGAATTCCGCCGCGCGCTGCGCGCGGCGATCGCCGCGCCGGGCTCAGGCCTCGGAGATTAGCATCAGCCTGTGCGGATCGGTGACGACGATGCGCTTGCGCTTGCCCGCGACGATGCCGTCGCGCTCCCAGGCGCTGAGCAGCCGGCTGACCGTGTGCAGCGTGGTGCCGGTCATTTCCGACACGTCCTGCCGGGTGATCGGAAAGCCGATCTCGATGCCGCCTTCGACCGCCCGCCCGGTCTGGTTGACGAGCCGCAAGAGCGCGCGGGCCACCCGCTGTTCGGCCTGCTGCGTGGCCAGCTCCACGATGCGGTTGTTCATCTCGCCGACACGCTGGCCGACGGTCTTGTAGCTCTCGGTGGCGAAACCGTCGTACCTGGCGACGAAATCATGCCAGAGCCGCATCGGCCAGGACAGCGTCAGGCATTCGGCGGCGCACATCGCCGTCGCCGGATAGCGGTCGAACGACATCGCCGCGGCGATGCCGAAAAGCTGCCCCGCCGCGATGTGGAGCGCGATGACCTGTTCGCCGCCGGGGGTGTTGCGGATCACCCGGATGTAGCCGTCGAGCAGGAGATAGAACCGCTCGGCCGGCATGCCCTCGCCGAAGACCGTGGCGCCGGCCTCGAAGCGTTTCGGCGAGGCAAGATCGAGGATCTCCCGGATCTGCGCCCTGTCGAGGCGGCGGAAGGGCGGAATGCCGCTGAGGAGACTTTCGTCGAGCTTTTTCATCGGGGCATTGCAGGTCGGGCGCGCCGGAGGTGCACGGTGGGTCACGCGGGGGCGGACCCGTCTCGCGCGGCTCCGTTCCCTGCAGGCCTGCAATACGCGCCCGCCGGAGCCTTGTCCAGCAAGCGGCCGCCGCGGACCGTTCGTCCCGGGGTCTAGATCTCGGCCGCCGCGGTGAACCGGTCCAGAAGCGCCCGGTCCGGGAACAGCGCGGAGATTTCGCGGCCGACCTCGTCGGCCGTCATCTCGCCTCTCGCGCAGGCGTGAAACAGCCGGCAGACCGCGACGAAATCGCCGGTCTGGGGCGACAGCCGCAGGCTTCCGACGCCCATGCCGGCGAACTCGGCAATTCTCGGGGCGTACATCGCATAGGCGTCCGACACGGTCTGCACGCCGTTCATCGCGAGAAAGCCGACCCCGTCCACGGTGGCGACCGTCAGCCCGTCCGGGTCCTCGCCGCAGACGAACTGGCAATTGTCTTTGGCCCGGCCGTGGAGCCGCGCGTGATAGCAGCGGCCGGAGATCGCCAGCGGCAGCCGGCCGAAGGCCCATTGCTCGATCTCGACGTTCAGGCCGGCGGCGACGCCGCAGAGATGCGCGACCGCCTCCTGCGGCAGTTCGGGCGGCAGGCAGATCCGCCGCGCGCCCCTGGCGGCGAGCCAGGACAGTGTGCCGTCGCTATAGATGTTGACCATCGGCCCGACCGAGAACGGCGTGCCGGCAGGCAGATGCGCCAGCATGGTGAGGTCGTTGACCTCGATCTGCGGCCAGGTGCTTGCCAGGCCGGCAAGCTGGGCGCGCTCGCGTTTCAGCGTCACCAGCGCCGGGCTTGTCAGCACGACCTCCTTGCCGGCGCCACGCAGCAGTTCGACGGCGGTGGCGATGGCGTCGTGCAGGAAGGGCAGGCGCTTGGAGCAGACCAGTTCGCCCAGCACGACGCGGTCGATGCAGGGTTCCGCCGCCAGTTCGGCATAGAAGTCGGCGAAGCGCTCCGCGCTCCAGAAGAACTGGATCGGTCCGACGGTGATCTTCATGCGGCCGCTCCTAACGCCATGTCTTGCGATATGCCCCGGTCGTTGCCTTGCCGCCCTCGGATACGTGGTCGAGCGTCCCGGTCAGGATCGGCCGCCCGGCCTCCAGCGCCTCCAGCGCGGCGCGGAAACTGCGCACCACGGCGGCGACGTAGGAGCGGCTGCGCTGGCGGCCCTCGATCTTCAGGGCGCTGACCCCGGCCTTGGCCAGCATCGGGATCAGTTCCGCGGCATCGAGGCTCGCGGGATCCTCGAAGACGTGGCCGGTCTTGCCGCCGGCGCTGAAGCAGCCCTTGCAGAGCGTCGGGTAGGGCGCGGGATCGCTGCGGCCGACGCGGTGGATCGTGTAGGGGCCGAGCCGCGACACCAGCATCCCTTCCTCTTCCACGTAGCGCACATGACTCGCCGGCGAGCAGACGCCGTTCATGTTCGGCGACTTGCCCGTGGCGTAGGAGGAGAGCGAGCAGCGCCCCTCCTCCATCACGCAGAGCCCGCCGAACACGAAGGTCTCGGTCTCGACCGTGGTTTCGCGGTTGATCGCGGCGATCTCCGGGATGCTCAGGACGCGCGGCAGCACGACGCGGGCGATGCCGAATTGCGCGGCATGGAAGTTGATCACGTCGGCATTGGCCGCACCGGCCTGCACCGACATGTGGCGCCGCAGGTTCGGGTGAAACCGCGCGGCATGCGCCATCACCCCGAGATCGGCGAGGATCACCGCATCGGCGCCACAGGCTTCGGCATCGGCGACGGCCTTGTGCCACAAAGCCTCGGCACCCGCCCGCGGGAAGGTGTTGATCGCGACGAGCACCTTGGCGCCGCGCGCATGGGCATAGTCGGTCGCGGCCGCGAGTTCGGGGACCGAGAAGTTCAGCCCGGGGAAATTGCGGGCGTTGGTCTCATTGGCAAAGCCGCAATAGACGCTGTGGGCGCCGGCATCGACCGCGGCGCGCAGCGCGGCCGGCGTTCCGGCGGGGCAGACAAGCTCCATCACGACTGCCCCTCCCGCGTCTGGGAAAGGAAATTGCGCCGGATGAGCCGCAGCGGCTGGCCGAGGACCGGGCCGAGCATCTCCTCCACCTCGCCGAAGAGATCGAGCTCGGCGTCGTCGATGGCGTTGCGCAGCGCAAGGGCGGCCTCGGTGTCGCCCTCCACGGTGATGTCGCGCCGGAAGAACAGCGCGTCGCCGTCGAAGTCGCCCTGCACCATCCCAATCAGCGCGAGAAGCGGCCCGGCGATGCGGCAGTCCCACGAAACGGGCCGGCGCTGCACGGTCAGGCGCGGCCGGGCCGGGTCCGGCCGCAGCAGGAAGGAGACCGGCAGGTCGGTCGGGTCGATCAGGTAGGCGCAGGCGCTGTAGGGGCCGAGCCGCCGGAACATCTCGGGATGGCCGGCGGCCACGCGCCGGGTCAGGCGCTCGGTCGCGAGCGCGAGCGGCCAGACCGGCAGCAACTGCGCGCCGCGGCCGACGATTCCGGGCAAGGATCGCGGCCCGTCCTGCCTCGCGGCGTTGCCCGTCTCGCTCATCGGCATCGCACCTCTTTTCAGCCCTTTGCGCTTCGCTAGAACCGCCGTTCGGCGCCGTCTTTGCGATTTCGCAAACTGACGGGAAGTCAGCCCTGCTATCGGGCGGGCAGAGAAGGAGGCGACCATTCCCGACTTGCCCAGATTCCCGAGCCTGCGCGACTTCCTGCGCTGGGCCGAAGCCAGGGACGACCTGAAGGCGGTCCCGGCGCCGGTGGCGCTGCGGCACGAGCTGACGGCGGTGCACCGGCGGGTTCTGGAACGCGGCGGCCCGATCCTGCGCTTCGACAAGGCCGTCGGCCCTGACGGGCGCACCGCCGGCATGCCGGTGGTCGCCAACCTCTTCGGGACCGAGGCGCGCGTCGCCGCCGGGCTCGGGCGCAATCCGGAGGGCCTCGACGATCTCGGCGCGTTCCTCGCGGCCTTGCGCGCGCCGGCGCCGATCGACGGCATGCGCGACGCGCTGTCGCGCTGGCCGGAACTGCGCGCCGCGCTCGCCGCCCGGCCCGAGATCCTGCGCCGCGGCCCCTGCCAGGAAACCGTCCTCGAAGGCGGCGATATCGATCTGGCAAAGCTGCCGGTCCCGATCTGCTGGCCCGGCGATGCCGGCCCCCTCGTCACCTGGCCGGTGGTTCTCACCCGACCGCACGGCTCGGACGTCCGGCGGGTGCAGGACTACAATGCCGGCGTCTACCGGATGCAGGTGATCGGCCCCGACCGGCTGATCGCGCGCTGGCTGCCGCACCGGGGCGGCGCGGCGCATTACCGGAGCTGGCAGCGCCAGGGCGCGCCGATGCCGGTCGCGGTCGCGCTCGGCGCCGATCCGGCGACGCTTCTGGCCGCCGCGCTGCCGCTGCCCGAGCACGTCTCGGAGCTCGGTATCGCCGGGGTGCTGCGCGGCATGCGGACCGAGCTCGTGCCGGCCCGGACCGTGCCGATGCTGGTTCCGGCGCGGGCCGAGATCGTGCTCGAAGGCTGGGTCGCGCCCGACGAGACCGCGCCCGAGGGGCCGTTCGGCGACCATACCGGCTATTACAACCCCGCCGAGCCGTTCCCGGTGATGCGCCTCAGCGCCATCACCATGCGCAAGGATCCCCTCTACCTCACGACCTATACCGGCCGCGCGCCCGACGAACCCTCGGTGATCGGCGCCGCCTTCAACCGGCTGAGCCTGCCGATCCTGCGCCAGTCGATGCCCGAGATCCGCGACTTCTGGATGCCGCCCGAGGCCTGCTCCTACCGGATCGCGGTGCTGTCGATCGACAAGCGCTATCCCGGTCAGGCGCGGCGGGTGATGATGGGGCTCTGGGGGCTTTTGCCGCAATTCAGCTACACCAAGATGATCATCGTCACCGATGACGACATCGACATCCGCCGCTGGGAGGACGTCGCCTGGGCGATGGCCACGCGCATGGACCCGTCGCGCGACCTGATGCTGCTCGACCGGACGCCGATGGACTATCTCGACTTCGCCTCGCCGCGCGAGGGGCTCGCGGGAAAGATCGGCATCGACGCGACCACGAAGATCGGAAGCGAGACCGAGCGGCAATGGGGCGAGGTCATGCACATGACGCCCGAGGCGGAAACCGTGGCCGAGCGGATCTGCGCGGGCCTGTTCAGGGAGGGCGCGCGATGAGCGCACGGGTGGTTCTCGGGGTCTCCGGCGCGTCCGGCGCCTGCCTCGCGGTCGAGGCGATGGCCTGCCTCGCGGCGCTCGGCGCCGAGGTCGACCTCGTGATCAGCCCGGCCGCGCGCCGCACGCTTCTGGAGGAGATCGGCAAGGAGGCGGCGGTGCGGCTGGAGCATGCCGCCCGGCATGTCCACGACCCGCGCGACATCGGCGCCGCCATCGCCTCCGGCTCGACCCCGGTGGCCGGCATGATCGTCGCGCCCTGCTCGATGCGCTCGCTCGCGGCCATCGCTATCGGCCTCGACGACAACCTCCTGGTGCGCGCCGCCTCGGTGCAGCTGAAGGAGCGCCGACCGCTGGTGCTGCTGGCGCGCGAGACGCCGCTGACGCTGGCGCATCTGCGCAACATGACCTCGGTGACCGAGATGGGCGCCGTGGTGATGCCCCCGGTCCCGGCCTTCTATCTTGGCCACGACACGCTCGGCCAGGCGGCGCGGCAGATCGCCGCGCGGGCGGTCGGGCTCATCGGCATCGGCGCGCCGCGCGCGGAAAGCTGGGACGCGGTGCGGCAGGCGCGGTCCGGATCCGCGATCTGAGGCGCCGCCCCGGTCTCAGGCGGTGAGCACCTCGATCCCGCTCCGGCGCAGCGCCTCGATGCGGGCCTCCGACATCAGCGCCGCCGCGGTCGAGAGCGCGTCGGCGACGGCGGCGCTGTCATGCAGGACCGTGGCCCGGCGGCGCGGTGCGGGCACGGCGCCGTGCCGCGGATGCAGGATATGGCCGATGCGCCCGGCCGCATCGAGCACCGTGCCCAGCGGCGCCGAGGTGGCGATCGCGCGGTCGGCGAGCCGCAGGACCGGCGCCGCGCTCTCGCCCGCGGCCGGCGACAGGCCGATCCGCCAGCCTTCGCCGGTCGGGCCGGCGCCGAGCGCGGCGATCTCGCCGATATCGACGAGGACATTGCCGAAACCCTCGGCGCGCAGGAGCGCCGCGATCCGGTCGGTGATATGGCCCTGCGCGATGCCGTTCAGCGTCAGCGCCATGCCGGGGCGGTCGAAGGCGATCCGCTCCGTGGAAACGCCAAGATGCCCGAACCCGACCGTCGCGAGCGCCGCGTCGAGAGCGGCCGCATCCGCGACCCCCCCGGCTTTGGCATAGAGCCGGAACAGCGGCTGCACGGTCGGATCGAAAAGCCCGTCGGTCTCGGCATGGACCGTGCGGGCCAGCGACAGAAGCTCGAGGAGTTCGGCGGGCGGCGCGGCCAGCGCGCCGTCGCGGTTCAGCCGCGACAGCGCGCTCTCGGCGTCGTAGAGGCTGAAGATGCGTTCGAGCCGCCGCAACTCGGCCTCGACGGCGGCAAAGACCGGCGCCGCCTCGGCGTCGTTCAGATGCGAGAGCCGGATGCTGGCATGGGCGCCGAGCGCATGGCCCTGCCAGCGCGCCTCGGTGGCACGGGCGGCGCGGCCGAGTGCCGGGCCGGCCGCGAAGGCCGCGCCGATGCAGAGGAGGCGGCGGCGGTTGAGCGGGGCGGTCATCCCTGGTCCTCCTCTTCGGTATCCTGCGGCATGGCCGGGCGCAGATAGGCCTCGGGAATGGCGTCGAAGCCGAGGATGCGCCCGCCCTCGGCCGCGACGAAGGCCTCGGCGGCGGGGAGGGTGCCGAAGGGGATCGCCTCGGGGATGCCCATGCCGCCCTTCTGCCGGCTCTCGATGACGAAATGCGCCGCATCCGCCGCGATCCAGTGGCCGCGCCCGGGCTCCGCCCAGCTCTCGGCAACCGCCATGTCGGATACGTAGATCGCGCGGATCTCGGCGAAGCGCTCGGGGTCGCGGACGAAGGCGGCGGCGTCGCTGACCTGGCTGAACCACAAAGGCGCGTCATGCCCGGCGAAGTGGATCTGCGCCTTCGGGCCGCCGTGATCGGCGAGATACATCTGGCAGTAATGGCCGATCGCCTCGTCGGTCATCTCGACCGGCGCGGGCGGTGCGGCGGCGGTGTCCTCCTTGCAGGCGGCGAGCGGCAGGGCGAGGGCGGCGGCCAGCAAGAGTGCTGCGGGTTTCATGGTTTCAGCCTCCGTGTCAGGGCGATGCCCGCGAGAAGCGCGGCGGCGAGCCAGGCGCCGACGACCGCGAGCGCCGTTGCCGGCGGAACCGGCAGCGTGTGGGCGAGGCCGTCGATCCCGGCCACCGGCGCGGATTCGAGCGAGACGAGATTGTAGATGCGGAACGCGTCCGCCGGATTGGCGAGCACCAGCCAGGGGAACACCACCTTGGTGAAGACGCCGCCATTATCGGCGATGACCGCGCCGAGAAGCGCGAGATCGTAGAGCACCACGAAGACCAGCCAGAGCCCGATGGCGATGGCCGCGGCGGTGCCGGTGCGGGAACAGCAGGCGGAGACCGCCATGCCGAGGGCGACGAAGACCGCGCCGAGGCCGGCGCTGGTGCCGATCAGCCGCGCCCAGGCCACGAGGCCGGCGGCATCGGCGCCGCGCAGGCCGGCGGCGACCGCGCCCGCGATCGCGTAGCCGGCGACGATGGCCGCCGTCACCACGGCGGTCTGGGCGAGGAACTTGCCGAGGAACAGCTCCCACCGCCGGATCGGCGTCGCCAGCGCCAGGGGCAGCGTGCCGCGCTCCATCTCGCCCGAGAGCGAATCGTAGGACAGGATCAGCGCGATCAGCGGGATCAGGTAGACCGAGAGCGTGGCGAGGCTCGCCGCCGCGATGGTGAGGATGTCGGCCTTGACCACCGCGCTCTGGCCGGCGCCGAGAAAGGTCAGCGCCAGCGCGAAGAGCGTCAGCAGCCCGAAGGCCAGCGCCACCCAGCGGTTGCGCCGGGCGATGCGGATTTCCTGGCCGCAGACCGCGGCGATGCGTGTCGCGACGCTCATGGCTTGGCCTCCTTCGTGGCGAGGTCGGAGAAGTGGCGGTAGATGTCGTCGAGGCCCGGCATCACGACGTCGAGGTCACGCACCAGATCCTCGGCCGCGAGCTGCCGCATCAGCGCGAATTTCTGCCCGACCGGGCAGTTCAGCACTACCGCGCTTCCGTTGAGACGCGCGCCGCCGATCCGTTCGTGCAGCCGGTCGGCCGCGTCGGCCTCAGCCGTCACCCGGATCGAAACCTTCAGCGCCGCCTCCGCCGCCAGCGCGCCGAGCGTGCCGTCGGCCACCAGCCGCCCTTGCGACAGGATCGCCACGCGGTCGGTGCGGTCCTCGACCTCTTCGAGCCCGTGCGACGACAGGAGCACCGCGGTGCCGCGAGCGGCCACCTCGTCGACGATGCGGTAGAAGTCGCGCCGCGCGACCGGGTCGAGCCCGCTGGTCGGCTCGTCGAGGAGCATGAGCCGCGGCGTGCCGATCATCGCCTGCGCGAGGCCGAGCCGCTGCCGCATGCCCTTGGAATAGGTGCCGACCTGGCGGCGCGCGGCATGGCCGATGCCGACCCGCTCCAGGAGAGGCATCGCCACGCCGACCGGCTCGCCGCGCAGCCGGGCGAAGTAGCGCATCACCTCGAGCCCGGTCAGCGCGCGGTGGAACGACACGGTTTCGGGCAGGTAGGAGACCATGCGCCGCGCGGCGTCGCTGCCCGGCCTGTGCCCGGCGATCCGGACGCGGCCCTGATCGGGGTCGAGAAAGCCGAGGATCGTCTTGAAGAAGGTCGATTTGCCGGCGCCGTTATGGCCGAGAAGCGCCACCCGCTCGCCGGGCACGACCGAAAGGCTCACGCCTTCCAGCGCCCGATGGCTGCCGAAGCGGATCCCGAGATCCTCCGCCGTGAGAACCAGTCCGTCCTGATCGCTCATTGCGTCCTCCTTTCCGGGTCGCGCGCCACGCCGGTGCCGTCCGGCGTGGTGAGCGGGAAACTGTCGATCACGCCGCCCGGCATCAGGCCGGGAAAGCGCGACTGCGACCAGCTCACCAGCTGCGCGGCCGGCGTGCCGATCAGGAGCTTCGCCATCGGCTGCTGCCAGATCACCTGGTCGATCACGTCGTTCGGCCGGTAGGGGCTGTCGGTGACGCCGTTGCCGTCGATGTCGAAGCCGACATGGTCCGACCAGTAGTTGCCGCGGCGCTCGGCACTCCATTCCTGCCAGCGCGTGCCGACATATTTCACCTGCGTCCGGTTGCCGATGAAGGCATTGCCGCTCAGCCGGTTGCCCTCCGAGCCGGCGGTGAAATGGATGCCGATCTCGCAGCCCTCGAAGCGGTTGGCGCTGAACTCGTTGCCGTTCGAATTATAGACGAACAGGCATTTCTCGCCGCCGTCGCGGACCTCGTTGCCCGCGAGCCGCGCCTTGTTGGCGAAATTCATGAAGAAGCCATGCGTGCGGTCGTGGCGCGAGAGGTTGCCCCGCACGTCGAGCTTCGTGGAATACATGAAGGCGAAGCCCATGTCGTTGTCGTGGCTGACGTTGTCCTCGACGGTGAGCCCGTTCGAATACATCGAATGCAGCGCGAAGCGCAGGTGGTGCAGGACATTGCCGCGATAGGTCGCCTTGTGCGAGGTTGTGATGAACACCCCGTCGCGGCCCCTGGAGATGTTGTTGTCCTCGACGAGCAGCCCCGGCGCGTTCCAGACATAGATGCCCGGCCCCATTTCCGGGCGCCTCAGATCGTCGCGCCCGACGATGACATTGCCGCGCACCACGGCGTCGTGGCCGCCCTGGACGTCGACGCCGATCAGGTTGCCGATCAGGCGGTTGCCCTCGATCCGCGCGCGACGGGTGCCCTCGGCGATGGCGATGCCGCTGTCGAGTTCGTTGAGCTTCTTGCCCGAGCCGCTGATCTCGAGCCCGCTGACGGTCACGTCGTCGGCGGCGATCCGCACCACGGTGCCGGTGCCCGGCCCGAGGATCCGCGCGCCCTCGCCTTTCAGCGTCAGCGCGCGGTCGATGGTGACCGGCCCGGCATGGTCGCCCCTTTCGAGGACGAGCACGTCGCCGGGCCGGGACGTGGCCAGGGCGCGGGCCAGCGCCCCCGGCTCGGCGGGCACGGCGATCTCGGCGGCCGGGGACATCCCCGCCGCGAAGATCGCCAGCACCGCCAGAACCGGGAAACGCATGGGCCCGTCCCCCCTTACGCCGCCCGCGGCTTGACGAGCATCCGGCCGCGCATCTCCATGTGGAGCGCGTGGCAGAACCACTGGCAGTAATACCAGTGCACGCCCGGCCGGTCCGCGGTGAAGGTCACCGAGGCGGTGGCCTGCGGCCCGACCTCCATGGCGATGCCGTGGTTCGACAGGCAGAAGCCGTGGGTCAGGTCCTCGATGTCGTCCATGTTGGTGACATAGACCGTCACCTCGTCGCCCTGCATGACCTCGAACTTGTCGAGGCTGAAGACCGGCGCCACGGAATGCATGTAGACCCTGACCTTGTTGCCGTCGCGGATCACGTCGGCGCCGTAGTCGAGGTCGACCCCGTCCGCCTCGGCCTGCTTGCGGGCGTCTTCCCAGGTCGGGTCGTCGCGCTGCCAGACCGTCGCCGGGTTCACCTTGGAGGCATGGACGATGATCGAATCGTGCGGCTCGGCGAAGGTCGGGCCGTCATGGACGACCTTCATCTCGTCGGTGGAGATGTCGATGAGCTGTTCGTTCTCCGGCTTCAAGGGGCCGACGTTCAGGAACCGGTCCTTGGAGAACTTGTTCATCGAGATCAGCCACTTGCCGTCCGCCTCGGCGGTCTCGCCCATCGAGGTGGAGTTGTGCCCCGGCTGGTAGGCGACATCGACCTTGGAGATGATCGGGTCGACGTCCTCGCCCGCGAACTTGCGGATCGCCTTGTCGATGTTCCACTTCACCACCTGGCTGTCGAGGAACAGCGTCGTGAAGGCGTTGCCCTGGTTGTCATAGGCGGTGTGAAGCGGCCCGAGGCCGAGTTCCGGTTCCGCCACGATGCAGGACCGCGGATCGGCGTTGTCGGTGAACAGCGCCGGGACCTTCTCGACGTCGATCACCGAGACGGTGGGCGACAGCTTGCCGTTGATCACCACGTGGCGCTTGTCCGGCGCGGTGTTCACGCCGTGCGGCGAGTTAGGGATCGGCACGTAGCGCGTGTAGTTCTTGCCGCTCTCCTTGCGGCCGTCGAGCACCTTGACGCCGTTCAGCTCCTGGTAGTCGCCCGCCGCGACGCCGGCCTCGATCGCCTTGATGTCGAAGATCACGCAGTGATCCATCTCGCTGGCGGTCATCTCGGCCAGGTCGACGCCCATTTCCGAGTTGTAGCTCGACGAGAAGGCGTAGTTGCCCTGGTAGTCGCAGTCGACGTTGTCGAGGTTGCCCGAGACGATGACCTGCCAGGCGACCTCCATCTTGTCGCCGTCGATGGCGGTGAAGATGTTGACGTACTGGCTGGGATCGTCGAGCACTTGGCCGTCGTTGACCAAGGGCGCCTCGTGCTCCGAATTGGCGAAGACATAGCCGGTGCGGGGATATTTCTGCGGCCGCATGCCGTGGATGTCGTGGGCGTTCGGGATCTCGATGATCTTGTCGCATTTCATGACGTCGCAGCGCACCCGCGCCACGCGGGTATTGGCCTTGTCGTTCATGAAGAGATAGCGCCCGTCATAGGTGCCGTCGGTGAACGACATGTGCGGGTGGTGCAGGTCGCCGTTGTCGTAGGTCTTCATGCCGCGGTTGGCGAGCATCTCCCTGGTTTCGGGCAGGAGCCCCTCGGTGAGGATCTTGAGGCTTTCGTTGGTCTGACCCCAGCCGGTGGCCGAGCAGCGGTT
>JBFKMA010000013.1:0-14945 GCA_041630175.1 Albidovulum sp. | reverse complement strand
CGAAGGGCACGAGGATCGCGGGCCGGCCGATCACCGAGACATCCGCGACCGACGACGCGCCGGAGCGCGAGATCACCAGCTGCGCCTCGGAGAGCCGGCCCGGGATGTCGGTGAAGAAGGCCGCGACCTCGGCGCCGATCCCGGCCTCGGCATAGGCGGCGCTCACGCGCTCGATATCCTCGGGCCGGGCCTGATGGGCGACCCGCAGCCGCGATCTCAGCGCCTCGGGCAGAGCCGCCAGCGCGGCGGGAACGACGTCGGAGAGCACCCGCGCGCCCTGGCTGCCGCCGATCACCACGAGGCTCATCGGGTAGTCGCCGGGCGGGATATAGGGTGCGCCCGCCCGCGCGAGCACGGCGGCGCGGACCGGGTTGCCGGTATGATGCGCCTCGACGCCCTCGGGCACATCCGTCGGCCAGGTGCCGCAGGCGATCCAGCGCACGCGCTTGGCGAAGACCCGGTTGACGCGGCCGAGCACGCCGTTCTGTTCGTGGATCATGCGCGGAAGCCCGAGCACCACCGCCGCCGCCAAGGCCGGGATCGAGGGGTAGCCGCCGAAGCCCACGACCGCGGCGGGCCGGTCCTTCAGCATCGCCCTCAGCGCGCCGATCACGCCGCCCGCAATGCGGAACGGCACGGCGAGCTTCGCGGCCGCCCCGCCCCGCGCGAAGGTCGCGGCCGCGACCGTCTCGACGGCGACTTCCGTCGGATAGCCCCCGGCGTAGCGCGCGCCCCGCGCATCGGTCGAGAGCTTCACCCGCCAGCCGCGCGCCACCATCGCCTCGGCCAGGGCCTGCGCGGGAAACATGTGCCCGCCGGTCCCCCCGGCGGCGATGAGCAGGAGCGGCGGTGCCATCAGCGGCCCCGCTTGATCAGGTAATCCTCGAGCCGGCCCTGCGGACGGGCGCGGGTCAGGGCGAGGAGCATCCCGACGGCGATGCCGCTCGCGATGACCGAGGAGCCGCCATAGCTGACGAAGGGCAGCGTCATGCCCTTGGCGGGCAGGAGCCGGACCGCGACGCCCATGTTGATCAGCGCCTGCACGCCGAAGGCGCAGGCGAGCCCGGTGCCGGCGATGCGGATGAAGGGATCGCGCTCGCGCACCAGCCGCAGGAGCGAACGCGCGGTGATCACGGCATAGAGCGCGATGATCGCGAGGACGAGGACGAGCCCGTATTCCTCCGCCGCCACCGCGATGATGAAGTCGGTATGGGCGTCGGGCAGCGACCATTTCACCGTGCCCTCGCCGACGCCGACGCCGAAGAAGCCGCCTTCCTGGATGGCGTTCGTCGCGTAGCCGATCTGCGTGCGCGGGTCGATCTCGGCGGTGAGGAAGCCGTCGATGCGGCGCGCGAAGTGCTCCGAGGAGTCATAGGCGACGATGCCGCCGAGCACCACGAGCCCGCCGACCACGGTCAGGAGCATGAAGGGCGCGCCGGCGACGAAATACATCACGCCCCAGGCGAAGAGCACGAGGCAGGCCTGCCCGAAATCCGGCTGCAGCGCGAGGAAGAGCACGATGACCACCGCCAGCACGAAGGAATAGAGCCGCCCCGGAGGCCCGTTGATCTCCTGCGCCGCGGCCATGAGCCAGGCGGCCATGATCACGAAGCCCGGCTTGAGGAATTCCGAGGGCTGGAAGCTCGCGAAGCCGAGCGAGTACCAGCGCGTGGCGCCCTTGCCGAAATCGGTGCCGAAGATGGGCAGGAACATCAGCGCGATGAAGGCGGCGAGAAAGCCGATCACCCCGAGCCGGCGCACCATGTCGGGCGACATCATCGAGGTGAAGAGCATCGCCGCGAGCGCCATGCCGCCGAAGAAAGCCTGCCGCGTGACGTAGTAGAACGGATCGAGCCCGTTCTTCTCGGCCAGCGGCACCGAGGCCGCGAGGCCGAGCAGAAGGCCGATGCCGAAGAGCACCAGAACCCCGCTCAGCGACCACTTGTCGATGGTTCGCCACCAGCGCGGAAGAACCGGCTCGCCTGCCCTCGCGGGCATGGTGCCATAGACCATCTCAGTCATGGGATACCGCCTTCACTGCCTCAACTCGCCCGTTTGCCGGGTCTGGCGGAAAGTGTAGCGAAGATCATGGCATCGCGCCAGAGAAAGAACCGCGGGCGGCCGAAATGCCCACGCCGTGCGGCTACGTCCCGAGCAGCGCCTTGACCCGCGCGGCGAAATCCTCGCCGCGTTTCTCGAAGTTCGGATACTGGTCAAACGAGGCCGCGGCCGGGGCGAGGAGGACGACGTCCCCGGCCTCCGCCTCTTCGGCGGCGCGAGCGACGGCGCGCTCCATCGTCTCGCAGATCTCGTGCGGCGTCTCGCCGAGTTCCAGCGCGAAATCGCGGGCCGAATGGCCGATGAGATAGGCCTTCGCGACCGCACCGAGATGCGGCTTCAGCGCCGCGATGCCGCCGTCCTTGCCGAGCCCGCCCGCGATCCAGCGGATGCGCGAAAACGCCTGCAGCGCCTTGGCCGCGCTGTCCACGTTCGTGGCCTTGGAGTCGTTGACGAACCGCACCCCGTCCCGCTCGCCGACGAGCTGGCTGCGATGCGGCAGCCCGGCGAAGGAATGCAGCGCCGCCTCGACGACCTTCGGCGCGAGGCCGAGGCAGCGCACGGCGGCATAGGCGGCGCAGGCGTTCTGGTGGTTGTGGGCGCCCGGAAGGCCCTTCACTTCGCGCAGGTCGATCGAGGCGACCTGCCGCCCCTTGCGCCATTCCGAAAGGAAGCCCTTGCGGGCGAAGACCGACCAGCCCGGCCCGTCGAGCTTGGCGCCCGACGAGATCCGGATCACCCGGTCGTCGCCCGGCCCCTGCGACAGCTGGTTGGCGAGGAACCGCCCCTCGACCTCGTCCACGCCGATCACCGCCCGGTCCGGCCCGCCCTCGGCGAAGAGCCGGCGCTTGGCGGCGAAGTAGCCGCCCATGCCGGCATGGCGGTCGAGATGGTCGGGCGAGAGGTTGGTGAAGACCGCGATATCGGGGGTCAGCGCGCGGGCAAGCTCGGTCTGGTAGGAGGACAGTTCCAGCACCACGACCTCGCCGTCCTCGGCCGGGTCGATATCGAGCACGCCGCGGCCGATATTGCCGGCCATCTGCGCCGACCGTCCCGCTTCCGTGAGGATGTGGTGGATCAGCGCCGTCGTCGTCGACTTGCCGTTCGAGCCGGTCACCGCGATCACCTTGGGCGTCTGCACCATCTCGTCCCAGGCGGGCGTCGACCACGAGCGGAAGAAGAGCCCGATATCGTTGTCGATCGGCACCCCGGCGGCCATGGCACGGGCGATGAGCCTGTTGGGCTCGGGGTAGAGATGGGGGATGCCGGGCGAGACGATCAGCGCCGCGACCTCGTCCCAGGCGTCGGCGCGGGTGAGATCGGTCAGCGCGAAGCCCGCCGCCTCGGCGGCCGCGCGCGCCTCGGGGCTGTCGTCCCAGAGACAGGGCACCGCGCCGCCGGCTGCGAGTGCCCGCGCCGCCGTCAGCCCCGAACGGCCGAGGCCGAGGACCGCGACCTTCCTGCCTTCAAACCCGCGAACCGGAATCATGGAGCCCCTCACCTTCGAAACCGCACGGACAATGCCCTTTGCCCGCGCCGCCCGCAAGTTCGGAGCCGAGCCTGCAGGACCGCCCGGGTTTACGCCGGGCGCCGCACCGTCTAGTCTGACGGTTCGTGAGCACCCGCCCGATGCGCGGCCTCGAAACTCATCCCCCGACATTCCGAAAGGACGCCATGACCCAGGTAAAGACGGGCGACACCGTACGCATTCACTATCGCGGGACGCTGCAGGACGGCACCCAGTTCGACAGTTCCGAAGGCCGCGAGCCGCTGGAATTCACCGTCGGTTCCGGCCAGATCATTCCCGGTCTCGACAAGGCCCTGCCGGGCATGGAAGTGGGCGAACAGAAGTCGGTCGCGGTTCCGGCGGACGACGCCTATGGCCAGCGCAATCCCGACGCAAGCCACGCCGTTCCCCGCGACCAGATCCCGGCCGAGATCCCGCTCGAGGTCGGCACCGCCCTGCAGATGCGTTCGCCCGACGGTCACGCCATCGCGGTCACCGTGGCCGAAGTGACCGCCGAGACGGTGACGCTCGACGCGAACCACCCGCTCGCCGGGAAGGACCTGACCTTCGAGATCGAGCTCGTCTCGATCGGGTGATCGCAGGACATGGTAAGGCGCGGTTCATCTTCGCGCCTTATTTCAGCGCTACCGCCGCCACATTAGTGATTTGTTTGCCTGCCAGCCATAGAGCATGGGCATGCAGAGGTCATCCAGGTTCCTGTCAGGCATCCCGCGCAGGCTTCGCGAGGAGCGGCGGCTCATCGCCTTCGCGACCACACTCGCCTTCGCGGCCGGATGCCTGATGTACCTGCGCTATAACGTCACCGTCTTCGGGATGCCGCTGCCGCTCTTCACCGGCCTGTTCTATGCCGGCTTCATCGGAACCGCCGTGACGGTCACGACCCTTCTCTTGCCGGCGCTTCGCAGCCTGGTCGAGGCCGTCGCGATCTCGCGCTTCGGTGTCGCACTGGCCGCGTTCGTGTCGCCGGAATTCGGTGTGAAACTGATCGCCTCGCCGATCCTGAGCGCCACCGTGGTCCTGCTCGGCGCGTTCGCGATCAGACGGCTGCTGGCACTCGAGTCGCTTTCGCGCTGGTCGGTCACCGCCACCGCGAGAGGCGCGCGCGCCTGACGCCCGAGCGGCGCGCCGTCAGCGCACCTTCAGCGTCGCCAGCCCGATCAGCGCGAGAATGAGCGAGATGATCCAGAAGCGGATCACAATCTGCGGCTCGGCCCAGCCCTTCTTCTCGAAATGGTGATGGATCGGCGCCATCAGGAACACCCGCCGCCCGGTGCGCTTGAAATAGGCGACCTGGATGATCACCGACAGGGCCTCGACCACGAACAGGCCGCCGACGATCGCCAGAACGATCTCGTGCTTGGTCGCGACCGCGATGGCGCCGAGCGCGCCGCCAAGCGCCAGCGACCCGGTATCGCCCATGAAGACCGCCGCCGGCGGGGCGTTGTACCACAGGAAGCCCAGCCCACCGCCAATCAGTGCCGCGCAGAAGATCAGGATCTCGCCGGTTCCGGGCACGAAATGGACGCCGAGATATTCGGTGAAGTTGTAGTTGCCGACAATGTAGGCGATCACCCCGAGCGTCCCGGCGGCGATCATCACCGGCATCACCGCCAGCCCGTCGAGCCCGTCGGTCAGGTTCACCGCGTTGGCGGCCCCGACGATGACGATCATCGCGAACGGGATGAAGAAATAGCCGACATAGATGAGCGCGTCCTTGAAGACCGGAAAGGCGATCTGGTCGGTCAGCGCCGGCGGGTGGAACATCGACGCGGCGAGCCCGGCGATCGCGGCGATGCACAGCCCGAGGAGGAAGCGCGCCCGCGAGGAGACGCCCTTGGTGCTCTGTTTCGTGACCTTGGCATAGTCGTCGGCGAAGCCGATCAGCCCGAAACCGTAGGTCACGAAGAGCACGATCCAGATATAGGGATTGTCGAGCCGCGCCCAGAGCAGCGTCGAGACGAGCAGCGCCGAGAGGATCAGCAAGCCCCCCATCGTCGGCGTCCCGGCCTTCGAGAAATGGCTCTGCGGGCCGTCGTCGCGGATCGGCTGGCCCTTTTTCTGCTTGCGGCGGAGAAGGTTGATCAGCGGCTTTCCGAACAGGAAGCCGAAGACGAGCGCGGTGAAGAAGGCCGCGCCGGCGCGGAAGGTGATGTAGCGGAAGAGGTTGAAGAGGTCCCCGCCTTCCGAAAGGGTCGACAGCCAGTAGAGCATCTATTCGGTCCCCCGCGCTTCGCCGGCGCCGGGTTGCCCGAGTTTGCGCAGCGCGTCAACCACAAGGCTGACCTTCGAGCCCTTGGAACCCTTCACGAGGATGACGTCGCCGGCATCGGCGATCTGATGGGCGCGCGCCGCCAGGTCCGGCGCGGAAGCGTGCCATTCGCCGCGCTGGCGCGCCGGCAGCCGCTCCCACAGCGCCCGCATCCGCGGCCCCACGCAATGCACGAGGGCCACGCGGCCCATCTCCGGATGCTCGGCGATCGCGGCATGCAGGTCGGCCTCGGTCGGGCCAAGCTCCAGCATGTCGCCAAGGACCGCGATGCGGCGGCCCGCGCTGAACCGGCCGATGCCGTCGCGGGGCTCGGCCGCGCCAAGCACGTCGAGCGCCGCTGCCATCGAGGCGGGATTGGCGTTGAAGGCATCGTCGATCAGGTCGAAGGCCATGTCGGCATCGACGATGTCGAGATGGATGCGCTCGCGCTGGCCGCGTCCGGCGGGCGGCTCCCAGCGGCCGATATCGCAGGCCGCGACCGCGAGGTCGGCGCCCACCGCATCGGCCACCGCAAGGACGCCGAGCGCGTTCACGGCGAAGTGCCGGCCGGCGGTGCGGACCTTGTAGAGCACGGTTGCGCCGCCGCGCGCCGCACGGGCGATGGTCGTGTCCTGGGCCAGCGTCACCTCGGTCAGGCGGTAGTCGTCCGCGGGCTCCGCGCCGAAGCGCAGGACGCGCCCGGCTTGCGCCGCGGCCGCGGCGAGGATCGGCGTGACGGTGAGGCCCGAGGGAATCACGGCGACGCCTTCGGGCTCCAGCCCCTCGAAGATCGAGGCCTTCTCGCGGGCGATGCCCTCGACATTCTCGAACGCCTCGAGATGGGCCGGCGCGACGGTGGTGATCATCGCGACATGCGGCCGGGCGAGGCGGGCGAGCGGCGCGATCTCGCCGGGATGGTTCATGCCGATCTCGATCACCGCGAAATCGGCATCGGCCGGCAGGCGGGCGAGCGTCAGCGGCACGCCCCAGTGATTGTTGAAACTCGCCTCGGCGGCATGGACCTTGCCCTGCCCGCCAAGCACCGCGCGCAGCATCTCCTTGGTCGAGGTCTTGCCGACCGAGCCGGTGACGGCGACGACGCGCGCCGTCGCGCGCGCCCGCCCGGCGGCGCCGAGCGCGCTCAGCCCAGCCAGCACGTCGGGCACGATCAGCAGCGGATCGGCCTCGGTGCAGCCCTCCGGGATGCGCGAGACCAGCGCCGCGGCGGCGCCCTTGGCGAGCGCCTCGGCGACGAAATCATGGCCGTCGCGCTGGGCCTTCAGCGCGACGAAAAGGTCGCCCGGCCGAAGGCTGCGGGTGTCGATCGACACGCCGGTCGCGGCGAAGTCGCTCGTGGCGCGGCCGCCGGTCGCGGCCTCGGCCTCGGCGTGGGTCCAGAGCACGGTCATCAGATCTTACCGTCCAGCGCGCCCACGGCAACGCTCGCCTGTTCGGCATCGTCGAAGGGGTAGACGTCGCTGCCGACGATCTGCCCCGTCTCATGGCCCTTGCCGGCAATGAGCAGCGCATCGCCCGGCTGCAGCGCGTCGACGCCCCGGAGGATCGCCTCGGCGCGGTCGGCGACCTCGGTCGCCTCGGGGCAGCCCCTCATCACCTCGGCACGGATCGCGGCGGGGTCCTCCGTGCGGGGATTGTCGTCGGTGACGAACACGACGTCGGCGAACTCGGCCGCCGCCTCGCCCATCAGCGGCCGCTTCAAGCGGTCGCGGTCGCCGCCGGCGCCGAAGACGACGACGATGCGGCCCATGACGTGCGGGCGCAAGGATTGCAGCGCCGAGGCCAGCGCGCCGGGCTTGTGCGAATAGTCGACGAAGACCGTGGCCCCGTTGTCGCGCTTGGCGGCGAGCTCCATCCGGCCGCGCACCGTGACGAGGGTGTGGAGCGCGCCGATCACCGCCTCGGGCTCCTCGCCCGCGGCGATCGCGAGCCCCGCGGCGGCGAGCACGTTGTCGGCCTGGAAGCCGCCGATCAGCGACAGCCGCACCAGGTGCGGGCGCCCGTCGAGGGTGAAGCGCAGATCCTGTCCGGTCGCGTCGAAGCGCTGCGAGGCGATGCAGAGATCGGCCATCGGATTGCGGCCGACGGTCAGGAGCCGTTGGCCCCGCCCGCGGGCGATCTCGATCATCTCGCGTCCGCGCGCGTCGTCGATATTGATGACCGCGGTGCCATCCTCGGGCAGGACGCGGGCGAAGAGCCCGGCCTTGGCGGCGAAGTAGTCGTCGAAATTGGCGTGGTAGTCGAGGTGGTCCTGGCTGAAATTCGTGAACGCCGCCGCGGTCAGCCGCACGCCGTCGAGCCGGCCCTGGTCGAGCCCGTGCGACGAGGCCTCCATCGCGGCATGGGTCACGCCGGCATCGGCCATGTCGCGAAGCACGCGGTGCAGGGTGATCGGCTCGGGCGTGGTATGGGCCAGCGGCGCGGTGAAGTCGCCCAAGACCCCCATCGTGCCGAGATTGGCGGAAGTCCGCCCAAGCGCCTGCCAGATCTGCCGGGTGAAGCTCGCGACCGAGGTCTTGCCCGAGGTTCCGGTCACCGCGACCATGACTTCGGGCTGGCGTCCGAACCACAGGGCGGCGGTATAGGCCAGCGCCTGGCGCGGGTCCTCGGCCACGATCAGCGCCGCGTCGGAGGCGGCAAGCTCGGCCCTGGCGATCTCGGCGCCCTCGCGGTCGGTCAGGATCGCGGCCGCCTCCATCCGAAGCGCATACTGAATGAATTCAGCGCCGTGCATGCGGTTGCCGGGCAAGGCGGCAAAGAGATGGCCGGGCTTGACCTGACGGCTGTCCACCGAAAGCCCGGTGATCCGCGCCTCGCGCCCGCCCTGGGCGGTCAGCCCAAGCTCGCCAAGCGATTTCGTCTCCGCCATGAACCCAGCCCCCGACACATGCCGTCCTCTAGTTGCGCACGAGTGTTACAGCAGCATCGAGCCCGGGTTCAACCTCCGGCCTGAGGCCGAGAAGCGGGGCGGCGCGGCGAATGATCTCGGCGGCGACCGGAACCGCGGTCCAGCCGGCAGTGCGGCGCGGCTCGGTGCCCGAGGTTTCCACCGGCTCGTCGAGCGAGACGACGAGCACGTATTTCGGATTATGGGCCGGGAAGACCGAGGCGAAGGTGGCGATGACCTTGTCCTTGTAATAGCCGCCGCCGGTGGGCATCGGCTTGTCGGCGGTGCCGGTCTTGCCGCCCACCGCATAGCCCGGCACTTCGCCGAAGCTCGCCGTGCCGCGCTTGACGACCTGGCGCAGCATGTCGCGCAGGACCGCCGAGGTCGCCTCGGAGACGAGCCTCTGCCCGGTCTCGACCTTGCCGCGCTTGAGGATCGTCGGCGTGATCCGCGTACCGCCGTTGACGAGCGAGGCATAGGCCGAAGCCAGATGCAGCGGGCTCGCCGCGATGCCGTGGCCGTAGGAGACGGTGAGCGTCGTGATCTCGGGCCATTTCGCGGGACGCAGCGGCTTGGCGCCCGGCGCCTCGACCAGTTCGATCGTGGTGGGATCGAAGAAGCCGAGCGACTTCAGAAATTCCTGCTGCCGCTCGCCGCCGATCAGCTGGGCGATGTGGGCGGTGCCGATGTTCGAGGATTTCACGATCACATCGGTGACCGAAAGCTGGGGGCCGTAGTTGTGGAAGTCGCGGATCTTGAACTTGCCCCAGAACATCGGCCCCTTGGTCTCCACCATCGTCTCGGGCCGCACGAGGCCGAGATCCATCGCCTGGGCGACGGCGAAGACCTTGAAGGTGGAGCCAAGCTCGTAGACCCCCTGCACCGCGCGGTTGAAGAGCGGGCTGTCGGCGGGACTGCCCTTGGCCAGCGCCGCGGGGCGGGTGTTGGGATCGAAATCCGGGAGCGAGGCCATGGCCACGACCTCGCCGGTCTTCACATCCATAAGGATCGCCGCCGCGCCCTTGGCGTTCATGAGCTTCATGCCGCCGTAAAGCACGTCCTCGACCGTGGACTGGATCGTGAGGTCGAGCGACAGCTGCAAGGGCGCGCCGCCATTGGCCGGATCGCGGAGCCAGGCGTCGAAGGTCTTCTCGACGCCCGCGGTGCCCACGACCTCGGCCGAATGCACGCCCTCGCGGCCGAAGCTCGCCCCGCCGAGGATATGGGCGGCAATGGCACCGTTCGGGTAGAGCCGCATCTCGCGCGGGCCGAAGAGCAGGCCAGGATCGCCGATCTCGTGCACGAGCTGCATCTGCTCGGGCGAGATCTTTTTCTTCACCCAGAGGAACTTGCGCGTGCCGGTAAAGTCGCGCTTCAGCCGCTCAACATCGAGATCGGGGAAGATCTCGACCAGCCTAGCGGCGGCGCGCTCGGGGTCTACCATCTGCTGCGGCTGGGCATAGAGCGAATGCGTGACGAGGTTGGTCGCGAGGATCCGGCCCTGCCGGTCCACGATATCGGCGCGCTGCGCGATGATCGAGGCACCGGTGGCGGCGCTTGCCGGCTCCACCGGCTCGGTCGAGGCCATGACGCCCATGCGGACGCCCACCGTCGCGAAGGCCAGCGCGAAGGCCGCGCCGAGCACCAGGAGCCGCCCCTCGGCCCTGAGCCGCGCGCGGTCGCGCATCGCCTCGTGCCGCATCCGGATGTTCTCGCGTTCGATCGCGTCGGGGTTCTCGCCGTTCTCGCGGGCGGAGAGGATGCGGGCGAGCGGGCGGAGCGGCGTGCGGGTCATGGATTGTCGTCTCCCCGCGCCATGGTGTCGACGGGCTCGGTGATGCCCGGCAAGGGCGCCATCGGGTAGTCGACCTCGGCGACGCCGCCGAACTGGCGCGGCTCGAACGGCAAAAGGCCCAGCCGCTCGAAATTGATGTCGGCCAGTTCGCGCAGCCGGTCGGGGCGGTTGAGATAGGCCCATTCGGCCCTGAGCACGCTCAGGCTTTCCCTGAGCTGGCCGATCTCGCGCTGCAGGTCGCGCACCTCGCCCAGCACCGCCTGGGTGCGGTAGTTCTCGCGGTAGGCCCAGAAGGCCAGCGTCATGACGGCGAAGGCGGTCAGGATCAGGATCAGGCTCCGCATCAGCTCCGCCCCTTCAATGCGGGTTTCGGCAGGCCGAGCGCGGCACGGTCGGCCGCGCCGGCGGGCGCATCGGTGCGCAGGCCCACCCTGAGCTTGGCGGAGCGCGCGCGGGGATTTTCGGCAAGCTCGACATCGTCCGGGCCGACGGCACGACGGGTCTTGAGCGTGAAGGCTGGCGCCACCTGCTCGCGCGCCGGGGCGTAGCGGCTGCCCTGCCCCTCGGCGCCCGAACGCAGCTGGAAGAAGCGCTTGACGATGCGGTCCTCGAGCGAATGGAAGGTGACGACGGCAAGCTGACCGCCGGGCTTCAGCGCCCGCTCGGCGGCCTCGAGCCCCTCGGCGAGCTGCCCGAACTCGTCGTTCACCGCGATGCGGATCGCCTGGAAGCTGCGGGTCGCCGGGTGGCTCTGGCCGGGCTTCGGCCGCGGCAGGCAGCGTTCGATCACATGGGCGAGTTGCAGCGTGGTCTCGAACGGCCGCGCGGCGACGATGGCGCGGGCGATGCGGCGCGAGGCGCGCTCCTCGCCGTAATGGAAGAGGATGTCGGCGATCTCGGCCTCGCCCGCCTCGTTCACGAGATCGGCCGCGGTGGGCCCGCTGTCGCCCATCCGCATGTCGAGGGGGCCGTCCTTCTGGAAGGAAAAGCCGCGCTCGGCCTGGTCGAGCTGCATCGAGGACACGCCGAGGTCGAGCACCACGCCGTCCACCGGCTCGCCAGCCAGATCATCGAGATCGGAGAACGTGCCCTCGACGAGCCGCAGCCGGTCGCCATATCGGCCGGCCCATTCGGCGGCCATGCGGAAGACGCTCGGGTCGCGGTCGACGCCGATGACGCGCTCGGCGCCGGCCTCCAGGAGCCCGCGCGCGTAGCCGCCGGCGCCGAAGGTGCCGTCGACCCAGAGGCCCGAGACGGGCGCGACCGCCTCGAGGAGCGGTCGCAGCAGAACCGGGATATGCGGGGCCGGGTCGGGGGTGCGGGCAGCGGCCATCCCCTACCCCCTCGACCGCGCCGGCAGGAGGCTCCGCGGATCGAAGTCCTCGGGATACTGCTCGGCGAACCTGCGGGTGAGCGCGCCGGCCTCCGCCTGGTAGGTCTCGGGCCGCCAGATCTTGAAATAGTCGCCGGCCGAGATGAAGAACGCCTCGTTCCCGAGGCCGATCTTCTCGCGCAGCTTCTGCGGCAGCGTCAGGCGGCCGTCATCGTCGATCTGCGCCTCGATCGACTGGCCATGCATCAACTCCTCGAGCCAGAGCCGTTCGGGCGAGCCGCGCTGCATGTCCTCGATCTGTCCGTCGATCTCTTCGATCGCCTTCATGGTGTAGACTTCCAGCCAGTGCTGATTGTCACCACCGTACACGATCACGATGTTGGGGCGCAGACCTTCGTTCCAGTCGGGGTCGGAAGCTTCGATCACGCGGCGGAACGGAGCGGGAATGGAAACGCGGCCTTTCGCGTCCACCTTGTAGGTATCCGAGCCTCTGAATCTGCGTGCCAACGGCCCGCGCTCCCTACCTATACCACCCCCCGAAAACATCGCCTTGCCCGCCCCTTAACGGACAACGGCGGATTGGGCTGCTGCCACTGCCCAATCCGCCGCCCTCGTCCCATCACTGGGTCCGTCCGGTTACGCATGCCACCTGGGGGGATGTCTGCTCGCCTGCGCGCCGGATCTCTGGTTCGATGAAAGCGGGTGCCTGTATGAAACCTGACTTTCGCCTTTTCGGGGTCTTGCCGCCCCGTCGTTCTGCCCGTCCTCATCGGTATGTATAGGGATGACATGGGAATTCATGGGAAGCAAGAAAAACTTGCACCACTCGCCTGACTTTTTTGAGCGCGGCGCGTTGAAGAACTCTGTCAATCAGACGTCAATTCTGCAAGTTGCGCGCCAAATTGCGCGTGAGCTACCATCAGGCACAACATATTGAAGAATTCCGAAAGCAATGCGCTTTCCCATACAATCCCAGAAAACTTCGAAAAATGACTCCGCCAACGGTAGATTCACGACGAATCACGCCACGGAGACCCGACAGCAATGGCAGAAAGGGCGCCTTGCCGGCACGAGTTTCGCCCGCCGACGGACTTCAAACGAGTTTCCCGTGGTTTCCCAGCGCGGACTGTCAGGCAGCGAGCCGCCGGCGCGGGTCAGGCCATGCCGCCGCTGACCAGGCGCTCGGCGAGCTGCGCATAGGCCTCGGCGATGGGCCCGTCGCCCGCGGCGACCGGTTGTCCGGAATCGCCCGCGAGCCGCACCTCGAGGCTGAGCGGGATCGCACCTAGGAACGGAACGCCGAGATGGTCCGCCTCGACGGCGACGCCGCCATGGCCGAAGATATGCGCCTCGTGCCCGCAATTGGGGCAGATATAGGTCGACATGTTCTCGATGAGGCCGAGAATCGGGGTCTTCAGCTTGCCGAACATGTCGATGGCGCGGCGCGCGTCGAGCAGCGCCACGTCCTGCGGCGTGGAGACGATCAGCGCCCCGGTCAGGTGGCTCTTCTGGCAGAGCGTGAGCTGCACGTCGCCGGTGCCCGGCGGCAGATCGACAATGAGCACGTCGAGCTCGCCCCAGGCGACCTGGCCGAGCATCTGCTGCAGCGCGCCCATCAGCATCGGCCCGCGCCAGACCACCGCCTCGCCCTCCTTCAGCATCAGGCCGATCGACATGAAGGTGACGCCATGCGCCTCAAGCGGGATGATCGTCTTGCCGTCGGGCGAGGCCGGGCGCCGCGAGACGCCCATCATGCGCGGCTGCGACGGCCCGTAGATGTCGGCATCGAGAAGCCCGACCCGGCGGCCCTGGCGCGCCAGCGCCACGGCGAGGTTCGAGGACACCGTCGACTTGCCCACGCCGCCCTTCCCGGAGGCGACGGCGAGGATCCGGTCGACGCCCGCGATCTTCGCCGGCCCGGCCTGCGGCGTCGGATGGCCGCCGATCTTGAGCGACGGCGGCGCCTTCTGCGCCGGCCCGTGCGCGGTCAGCACGACCGAGACCTGTGCCGCGCCGGGAAGCGCCCGCACCATGGCCTCGGCCGCCTCGCGCACCGGCTCCATCCGCCGCGCGGTTTCGGGATCGGGCGCTTCGAGCACGAAACGGACGGTATCGCCCTCGATCATCAGCGCCCGCACCAGATCGCGCGAGACGATGTCGCCGCCATCGGGCAGCGACAGGCGGCTGAGGGCGGCGAGGATCGTGTCGCGGCTGAGGCTCATGGTCTATTCCTTCGGGTTTCGTGCACAATGTGGCGTCTGCGGGCGGGACCACAAGCCCAATCTCGGAAACCAGACACCTAACGGACAAGTTGCCGCAACGGCAGGTAAAATCCCCGTGATTTGCCATGCGATTTCTGCATAGCGGCATTGATGCCGTCGGGGATTGTGCAGTCGCAGCATGGGGTTCATTTATTCCCCAACGGCGCCCGACGCGGCGCTCACGATCCGAAAGGTAAGAACAATGGCAAACGTTTCCATCATCCGCGGCGCCGAAGCCGGCATCGTCGATCGCATCTCCGCAACGATCACCGCTCTGCGCGACAGCTACCAGCGCTACAAGATGTACCGCCAGACGCTGAACGAGCTCAGCGCGCTGAGCGACCGCGATCTCCACGACCTCGGCCTGCACCGCTCCTCGATCGGCGCGGTCGCCCAGGAAGCGGCCTACGGCAAGTAAGTTTCGGTTCCCGGGCTTCCTCCTCCCTGAGCCCCGGACCTTCGCGGCAGCACCACCTCCTCCCTGGTGCTGCCGTGACAAATCGGGCCCGAAAGGCCCAGACCGACGCGCCGGACCCCTCCTCCTCCCTGGGTACGGCGATGTGAAATGCGGCGGTGGCCTCCTCCTCCCTGCCACCGCCGCATCTTCACCGGAACCGGCGGCCCCACCTCCTCCCGGGGTTGCCGCATTGAAGGCCGGCGGCGCCTACTCCTCCTCCCTGAGGCGCCGCCGGCCTTCACAGCTTCGCTTCGATCCCGCTCTCCCCTGGGATCGTGGTTGCGACTGGCGGCGCCTCCCGGGCGCCGCTTTTTTCTTGTCAGCATGATCCAGATGCGGCCCGGTTCCCGGGCCATTCCT
>JBFKMA010000012.1:0-15357 GCA_041630175.1 Albidovulum sp. | reverse complement strand
CACCGCCCAGTCGAGACCGACCAAGCGTAGTAGGCTCTCGACAAACCCGCCTCGCCATGGTCTCTCGGACCAGTGGCGTTCCCATGGCTCGATCTGACGGAGCGCCATACCGAACAACACCTTCATTGAAAGGCAGGTCTGGATGGCCGCATCGCTGAAAGTCTGCTGGCGACCGCGCTTGCCTGTCGGCGTGGCATCCCAGCTCATCTCGGGGTCGAACCAGATCGTCAGCGAGCCCCGGCGCTTGAGCGCTTCATTGTAGGCCGGCCAATTCCTGGTCTTGTCGCTCGGGCGTGTCGGTCTGCACATGCCGTCCAGCTACCACGCCGGATTCACAAGATGAATCCCCTCACGGGACTTGTGCAACAGAGCCTGGGCGACCGCTACACGAGTTCCCCGCAGACCTTCAGATGCACCAGGGCAAGCGCATCCATTTTAGGGGGGCGTTATGGTGGGTGGATTACAAATCACACCATTAAATACAATAAATTCAATATGCTGTGGCGGTGCTGGCGGACTAATTCGAACCAGTCTCTGCAAGGGTAGTGAAGCTGTCCATTATTCCGCGCAGCGGCCGCGCCACTCGGCGAGAGCGGCGCCGCGGGTCTTCCTGAAACTGGCGCGAGAGGCGAGGCTGCGTTCCTGATTGAAGTGGCTGAGGACCGAGGCGTGGACGAGGGCGAATTTCTGTAGTGTTCGCATCCGCCGGAAGCGAAGCATCGCCCGCTCACGCCTTCGGAACGGCTGATGGGAGTTCTCCGCGCGATTGTTGGCCCAGCGACCAGTTTCCTGCTTGTCGCTGATGCCAAATTCGCGCGGGGCGGCGCCATAAGATCGCAGCCTGTCGGTGACGATCGATTGGGCAGCCCCGTGCCGCCTCAGGGATTTCCTGAAGAAATTCAATGCAGCCTTCTTGTTTCGCGTCTTCTTCACGAAGCTCTCGAGGACCTCGCCTTCATGATCGACGGCACGCCAAATGTAGTGCCGTTCGCCGTTGATCTTCAGGTACACTTCGTCCAGGTGCCATCGCCAGTTGCTCGACCGCATCCCCTCGACCCGGCGTTGGCGCATTTCCGCGGCAAACACCGGGCCAAACCTGCGCCACGAGAAGCGCACCGTTTCATGGCATGAACCGATACCCCGTTCTTGCGGCAGATCCTCGACATTTCGAAGCGACAACGGGAAGCGGACGTACATCATCACTGCCAGGCGGATGATCTCCCGCGAGGTTTTGAAATAGCGGAAGGGGCTGCGTTTCGTCATGAACGGGCGCTATCCAGCCCCCTGCCCCGCCTCAAGCCAAATTCACCTGCCAACGCCCGAGCATGGCTTCCTCCGCTCCTGGCGCGGCCCAGTTTGGCGGATCCGGTCCGCAGGGATCCTGATCCCCTTCAGCCCGGCTGCGCGCTGATTTCGATCAACGACCCGGCGCGCCTGCGGAGTAGCCTGCTGCCAAGGATGCCCGGCCATGCCGGCCGCACCCCGGTGGTCCTTATGTGAAGGAGCGAGGCTATGAGCGACGAGATCCTGCGCAAGGGCAAGCCCGCCGCGAAGCAGGCCAACATGACGGATTACGAATCCGCGGTCGCGGAGTTCTCATGGGACCGGGAGCGCGAGGCGCTCGCGGGGCTTCCTGCCGGCGGGCTCAACATCGCCCACGAGGCGCTCGATGCCCAGATCGCGGCGGGTCGCGGCGACAAGATCGCGATCCGCTGGCTCGGCCGCGACGGGACGCGGCGCGACTTCAGCTACGACGCTCTCACGCGCCAGGCCAGCCGCTTCGCCAATGTGCTGAGGGCGCTCGGGCTGAAGCCGGGCGAAACGGTCTATTCGCTTCTCGGACGCGCGCCAGAGCTTTACTTCGCCGCGCTCGGCACGCTGAAATCCGGCGCCGTCTTCTGCCCGATGTTCGCCGCCTTCGGACCCGAGCCGGTGCAGGCGCGGATGGAGATCGGTGCGGCGAAGGTCCTCGTGACCACGGCGAGCCTTTATCGCCGCAAGGTCGCGGGCATCCGCGACCGGCTGCCGGAACTCGCGCATGTCCTCATCATCGACGGCGAGGCCGAGGGTTGCACGGCGCTCGCGCCCCTGATGGAGGCGGCAAGCGACACGTTCGAAACCGCGCCGACCCAGCCCGAGGACCCGTCGCTCCTGCATTTCACATCCGGCACGACGGGGAAGCCGAAGGGCGCCCAGCACGTCCACGAGGCCGTTGTCGCCCATCGCGCCACCGCCCGCCTCGCGCTCGACCTGCGCCCCGAGGACGCCTACTGGTGCACCGCCGATCCCGGCTGGGTCACCGGCACCTCCTACGGCATCATCGCACCTCTGGTCATCGGCGTGACGATGATCGTCGACGAGGCCGAGTTCGACCCCGACCGCTGGTACGGCATCCTTGCCGACGAGGGCGTGACCGTGTGGTACACCGCCCCCACCGCGATCCGCATGCTGATGCGCGCCGGCGCCGACCTGATCGGCGACCGCAGGTTCCCGAAGCTGCGTTTCATGGCCAGCGTGGGCGAACCCCTGAATCCCGAAGCCGTGCTCTGGGGACAGGAGGTCTTCGGCATGCCCTTCCACGACAACTGGTGGCAGACCGAGACCGGCGGGATCATGATCGCCAACTATGCCGCGATGGACGTCAAGCCCGGATCGATGGGCAAGCCCCTGCCGGGGATCGAGGCCGGGATCGTCGAGGTGACGGAAGACGGCGTCAGGGAGTTGACCAAGTCGCAGGCGATCGGCGAACTGGCGCTCCGCCCCGGCTGGCCCTCGATGATGCGCGCCTATCTGCACGAGGAGGCACGCTACGAGAAGTGTTTCCGCGAGGGCTGGTATCTCTCCGGCGATCTCGCGATGCGGGACAAGGATGGTTATTACTGGTTCGTCGGCCGCGCCGATGACGTGATCAAGAGCGCAGGCCACCTCATCGGCCCCTTCGAGGTCGAAAGCGCGCTCATCGAAAACGACGCGGTGGCCGAGGTCGGCGTCATCGGCATTCCCGACGAGACCGCGGGCGAGATCGTCAAGGCCTATGTCACGCTGCACAAGGGCTTCAAGCCGGACGAGGAGCTGGAACGCGCGCTTCTCGGCCATGCGAGGAAGCGTCTTGGCCCCGCAGTCGCGCCGAAGGAGATCGTGTTCCGCGAGAACCTGCCGAAGACCCGCTCTGGCAAGATCATGCGGCGGCTTCTGAAGGCGCGCGAGCTGGGCCTGCCCGAAGGCGACATCTCGACCCTGGAGAGTGACGAGAAATGACGAAAGCCGCCCTCAAGCCCCGCCTCGACCACGCCCATGTGCGCGCGCTTCTGAAGGAGATGATCCGCATCCGGCGCTTCGAGGACAAATGCGCGGAGCTCTACACGCAGGAAAAGATCCGGGGTTTCCTTCACCTTTACGACGGTGAAGAGGCAGTGGCGGCGGGCGTCATTCCGGTTCTGACCGAGGCCGACCGGATCGTCGCCACTTACCGCGAGCACGACCATGCGCTGGTGCGCGGCCTGCCGATGACCGAGGTCATGGCCGAGATGTATGGCAAGGCCGAGGGCTCGGCCGGCGGGCGCGGCGGGTCGATGCATCTCTTTTCGGCAAGGGCGAATTTCTACGGCGGCAATGCCATCGTCGGCGGCGGGCTGCCCCTGGCGGTGGGCCTCGCGCTGGCGGACAGGATGCAAGGCACAGATGCCGTAACGGCCTGCTTCTTCGGTGAAGGCGCGGTGGCCGAGGGCGAGTTTCACGAGGCGATGAACCTCGCCTCGCTCTGGGATCTGCCGGTCTTGTTCGTCTGCGAGAACAATGGCTACGCGATGGGCACTGCGCTCGACCTCAGCGAGGCCGAGACCGACATCGCCACCAAGGTGCGGAGCTATGACGTGGCCGCTGATGTCGTGGACGGCATGGACGTCGTCGCCGTCGAGGCCGCTACCCGCCGCGCGCTCGCCAATATGCGCGAGACCGGTGAGCCCTATTTCCTCGAATGCCGCACCTACCGCTTCCGCGCGCATTCGATGTTCGACGCCCAGCTCTATCGCCCGAAGGAGGAGGTGGAGGACTGGCGCCAGAAAGGCCCCATCATCCGCTTTCAGGGCTGGCTTGAGGAAAACGGCCTGATCCATGCCGAGGAGGTCGCCGCGCTCACCGCCGAGATCGACGCCGAGATCGCCGAGGCTGTTGCCTACGCCGAGGCGGGCACTGACGAGCTGGTGGAGACGCTGACGCGCTACGTCATGGCCGAGGAACGGCCCGCACCGCCCTTGCCCGCGAAGCCCGGCAGGATGGTCGAGACGACCTATCGCGAAGCGGTAAAGGCCGCGATCGCCGAGGCGATGGAGAAGGACGACCGCGTCTTTCTCATGGGCGAGGATGTCGGCCGCTACGGCGGCTGCTACGCGGTCAGCAAGGGACTTCTGGACCAGTTCGGCAGCGACCGCATCCGCGACACGCCGCTTTCCGAATCCGGCTTCACCGGCGCCGGGATCGGCGCGGCGATGGCCGGGATGCGGCCCATTGTCGAGGTGATGACGGTCAACTTCTCGCTCCTCGCGCTCGACCAGATCCTCAACACGGCGGCGACCTACCGGCACATGTCGAACAACGCTTTCGGCGTGCCGGTGGTGATCCGCATGGCCACGGGCGCCGGCCGCCAGCTTGCGGCGCAGCATTCGCATTCGCTCGAAGGCTGGTATGCGCATGTTCCGGGTATCCGGGTGCTGGCGCCCGCAACGATCGAGGACGCGCGCGGCATGCTCTGGACCGCGCTTCAGGACCCCGACCCGGTGCTGATCTTCGAAAACGTCATGCTCTACAACATGACCGGGAAGCTCGCCGAAAACGCCGGCCCGGTGGACATCGACCGCGCGGCGGTGCGGCGCGAGGGGCGGGACCTCACGCTGATCACCTATGGCGGCTCGCTCTGGAAGACGATGGACGCAGCGGAGGAGCTTGCGAAGGAGGGTATCGAGGCCGAGGTCATCGACCTGCGCAGCCTGCGGCCCCTCGACATGGAGACGATCTTCGCCTCGGTCGCGAAGACTCACCGTGCGCTGATCGTGGACGAGGGCTGGAAGACCGGCAGCCTCGCCGCCGAGATCGGCATGCGGCTCGCCGAGGAGGCGTTCTTCGAGCTCGACGCGCCCTTGGCCCGCGTCTGCAGCGCCGAGATGCCGATTCCCTATGCGCAGCATCTGGAACAGGCGGCGATCCCGCAGGTCACGGCGATCGTCGCGGCCGCGCGCCGGCTTTGCGGGAAGGGCTGAGAGATGGGCGAATTCCGCATGCCCTCGCTCGGTGCCGACATGGAGGCGGGAACGCTCGTCGAATGGCAGAAAGCGCCCGGCGACCAGGTCTCGCGCGGCGACATCATCGCTGTCGTGGAGACCCAGAAGGGCGCGATCGAGATCGAGGTCTTCGAGGACGGCGTGCTGGACCAAACGCTGGTGGAGACCGGCACGAAAGTCCCCGTGGGTACGCCCCTTGCCCTGATCCGCGGACCCGGCGAGGCGGCGGCCCCACCCGAAGCGGCGAAGCCCGCAGTGGCGAGAAAGGCCGAGGCGCCTGCCCCCGGAACCGCGCCGCGACATGAACCCGCCGCTCCGCCACCTCGAGCGGTCGGAGAGCGGCTGAGGATCACGCCGCTGGCACGGCGGTTTGCGGCGGAGAAGAGCCTTGACGAGACCCGGCTGAGCGCGATCCGGGGCACCGGCCCGGACGGCGCGATCACGCTGCGCGATCTCGATGCGCTGGGCGAGGCGCCGGCGGAACCGGTCGCCCCGATAACCGAGATGCGCGCCGCAATCGCCGCCGCGATGGCGCGGTCGAAGCGGGAGATCCCGCATTACTACCTCGCCCAGACCGTGGACCTGACCCGCGCCTCGGGCTTTCTCGCCGCGTCCAACGCCGACCGCGCGCCCGAAGACCGGCTGTTGATCGGCGCGCTGTTTCTCCATGCCGTCATCCGCGCCGCGCGCGACTATCCCGAGTTCAACGGCCACTTCACCGACGGCGCCTTCCACCCCTCCGCGAAGATCCATGCCGCCATGGCGGTGGCGCTCCGCGGTGGCGGGCTCGTGGCGCCGGCGATCCTCGATGCCGGTGACTTCGATCTCGACGCGCTGATGGCGCGGATGCGCGACACGCTCGGCCGGGTCCGCGCCGGCCGCTTCCGCGCCCGAGAGCTGTCTGAGGCGACGATCACCGTCACCAGCCTCGGCGAACGCGGCGTCGATGCGCTTTACGGCGTGATCCAGCCTCCGCAGGTCGCCATCGTCGGCTTCGGCAGCCCCGCCGAGCGCCCCGTCATCCGCGACGGCAAGCTCATCGTGGCGCTGACGGCCACCGTTACGCTTTCCGCGGACCACCGCGTCAGCGATGGCCATCGCGGCGCGCTCTTCCTGCGCGCCATCGACCGCAACCTGCAAGAACCGGAGGCGCCATGACATCGCACAAATTCGAGGACCTCGTTCGCAAGGAGCTCGGCCGCATTGCCCCCGATGTCGACGTCGACGACATCGACCGGAAAGGCGACCTGCGCGAGGAATGCGATATCGACTCGCTCGACTTCCTCAACCTCGTCACCGCGCTCGGCAAGGCGCTGTCGCTGCCGATGCCCGAGGCGGATTACCCGAAGATGCGGAGCTTCGACGACCTCGTCGCCTATCTCCGTGCCGGGACCGGCGGCTGAGCCGCCGTGCCGGCCCGCGATCCGTGCCGCTCCGAGCGCGGTGTTTCGGTCCGTGACCGACGGCGGCGCGGCGAGCAGAATCGCCGGTCTGGTCGGTTCCCTGTCCGATCACCGGATCATCCGCCCCGCGACGCGGCCTCCGGTCCGCCGGCAAAGGCGCGGGTGAATTCGGCCAGCATCGCGGCCTCCGCGTCCTTTTTGCGCGGCGAGACGTGCACCGCCTCGGCCCGCCGAACGCCGGCGCGGCGCACAAGGGTCGGCCCCACCGCTGGTGAAATGCGACCCCGATCCTGCGCGAAGGCCGGCACGAGGCGAACAAACGGCGCGAGGCATTGTCGCGAGAGGCGGCGCGGTGTGGTTCCGGCCCGGCTGGCGGGCTCAAGCGATCCGTGGCATGATCTCCCGGGAAAGTTGCTGAACGTCGGTTCCGGCAAGTTTCGAGAGCGCGGCGACGTCGTTGATCCGGATCTCCAGGTGGCCGTGGATGCTGATGATGCCGCTGTCCACAAGGCGGCGCATGGTCCGGCAGACATGGACCGAGGATAGTCCGGTGAAATCGCCGATCTGCTGCTGGTTCAGCGGCATCTGGAACTTGCAGTTCGCGGAGCCGCGGGTCGCCTTCAGCCGCAGGCAGAACTCAAGCAGCGCGTAAGCGATGCGCATCTGCGCGCCCCCCTTGCCGAGGCGCAGGATCCGTTCGGCCAGCCGCGCCCGCGACGCCGCCGACAGATGAATCGCCTGCCAATGCAGATCGGGGCGGTTCCTTTTCATCCTCGTCCACTGGATTTCGCTGAAGATGGCAACCTCGGCATCGGTCAGGGCATCGATCTGCAATGTCGAAGCCGTGCCGTCGGCCGAGGCGGAGGCGACGAAATCCCCGGGCAGCAGGAAGTCGATGATCTGCCGCTGTCCGTCGGCAAGCGACTTCGACAGCCTGAGCCAGCCCGACAGCACGCAAAGCACGGGTGCGGCGGCGTCGCCCTCGAAGGTCAACTCCTGGCCGGCTTTGAAGCCGCGCGCATGGGCTGCCAGCGCGCACTGAAACGGCTGCCCGCGCTTCGGGTCGGTGGCCTGCGACCGCTTGCCGGTCTGGTCTTTCAGACTCTGCGTGAAAGGAACGAAACCGATTTCCGTCATCGAGATGCTTTCCGCCAGCATTGCCAGTGAATTCGAACCGCGACGGCGGGCGATCGGGTCGTTGCCGAAACTTGTCCGGTCTCCGCGCCGAGCCGTATTTGCGCATGAAATCCGTCCGATGAGTTGATTAGGATCAACGCCCGGCCCGTGACATGATCGTGCCCTACAGCCGGGCCTGCGCTTGATGCGCATCAATGTCCCAGTCGCGGATATGCGCAATGGTCCGGCCCAACGTCATGACGCATCCACGGAGGCACAAAATGGCCAAGACCAAACCCGCCCAGAATACCGCCAGGGATCCCGGCATGGAGGCACTTGCGGCCCTCCCCTTCAATTCGCTTGTCGGACCGCAGGCGCATCAGTTCTGGGAGGCCCAGGAAAGGATCCTGAACGAGGTCGAGGAATTCACGAGGCGCTGGTTCGAGCGTCGCCACACGGCAACGAGGTCCGCCATCAAGGCCAGCGAGGACGCCATTGGCAGGCGCGGCGCGACCGATCCGTCGGGGATTCTGCTGGCCGTGGGCGAGTGGCAGGCTCATTCGGTCGAGCGGATCGCCGAGGACATCCAGGAATGGATCGACCTGTGTTCGCGCTGCGCCGGGCATCTTGCAGGCGGAGAGGCCGCCGCGAACAAGGAAGTGCTGGAGGAGGTTTCCAAGCAGGCGGCGGGAACGAAGCACGAGCATTCGACGCCGGTATGAGGACTTGACCAGCGGCGGCGGAGCCGCCGGAAGCCGCCGCCTTGAATCCTCGCGTGTATGAACCTTCCGGACCGGACGGGTTCGTGCGGCGAGCGGATGAGGACGCGCCGCCGCGAGGCAGCGCATGGGTGTGCCGGCAAGGGCCATCCGGGGCTACCGTGCAGGAACAGGAGATGCCTGAGCTGGCCGAGGCAAAACCCTTCGCGTTGTCGGCGGACGACGTCGCCTCGGCGCTCGTTTGCGTGCCCGAGGTGGGGCTTTCGCCGCCGGACGTGGACCGGCGGCGGCAGATCCACGGGCCGAACCGTCTGCTCATCCGGAAGGCGAAAAGCGCCGTCACGATCCTGATCCACCAGTTCCGCGGCATCATCGTCTGGCTGCTGGCCGCGGCGGCGAGCCTGTCGCTCGTGCTCGGGGATCTGGCCGAAAGTGCCGCCATCGTCGTGGTGCTGCTGATCAACGGCGCCATCGGCTTCTTCACCGAACTGCGCGCCGCACGGTCGATGGAGTCGCTCCTGCGTATCGCCGCGGTGCGGACGCTGGTGCGCCGTGGCGGCAGGGTGCATTGGGTCGATGCCCGCGATCTGGTGCCGGGCGATGTCGTCATCCTGGAGGCGGGCGACGTGGTGAGCGCGGATCTGCGGCTCATCGAGGCCTCGAACCTGCAGGCCGACGAATCCGTCCTGACCGGGGAGTCGACGCCGGTGCGCAAGGACTTGGCCCGCATCGCCGCCGATGCCGAGATCGGCGAGCGCTCGAACATGGTGTTCAGGGGAACCGCGGTCACGCAGGGCGCCGGCGAAGGCATCGTCGTCGCCACCGGCATGGAGACCGAGATCGGCCGCATCAGCGCCTTGGCCGAGGCCGCCGAGGGCGAGGTGTCGCCGCTGGAACGGCGACTCGACCTGCTCGGGCACCGGCTGGTCTGGCTCACGCTCGCGCTTGCGGTGCTGACGATCGCGGCCGGCGTGTTCCGCGGCCACGCGCCGGAGGACATGATCCAGACCGGCATCGCGCTCGCGGTGGCGGCGGTGCCCGAGGGGCTGCCGGTGGTCGCGACTCTATGCCTGGCGCGCGGGATGTGGCGGATGGCGGCGCGCAACGCGCTCATCACCCGGCTCTCCTCGGTCGAGACGCTGGGGGCAACGACGCTGATCCTGACCGACAAGACCGGGACTCTGACCGAAAACGAGATGGCCGTGGTGCGCTATCTCATGGCGGGCGGCGACGCCGCGATCGGCCCGGATGCGGCCCCGGATGCGGGCGACGCGCGCCTTGGTCTGGCGCTCACCATCGGGGCGCTGTGCAACACCGCCGAGCCCGGCGCCGGAGCGGCGGCGGAGCGCAGCGGCGACCCGATGGAGATCGCGCTTCTGAATGCCGCCGAGGCGGCGGGACTGGCCCGGCGCCCGCTGAGGGAGCGTTATCCGCAGGTGGCCGAACACGCCTTCGATCCCGACCGCAAGATGATGGCCACGGTCCATGCCGACGGTGACGGGTTCCTCTATGCGGTCAAGGGCGCGCCCGAAGCCGTCATCGAGATCTGCGACGCCGAGTTCGGCGCGGGCGGGCCGCGGGCGATCGACGCGGCCAGCCGCGACGCCTGGGCGCGGCGGCAGAGCGACGCCGCGACGGACGGGCTGAGGCTTCTGGCGCTGGCGACGAAGCGGGCCGGTGCGCGGGACGCGGATCCCTATGACGGGCTGACGCTGGTGGCGCTGGCCTGCCTTCTCGATCCCGTGCGCGCCGACGTGCCCGCGGCGATCCGGGCGAGCCTCGATGCCGGCGTGCGGGTCGTGATGCTGACCGGTGATCACGCCGATACGGCGGCCGCGATCGCGCGGGATGCGGGGCTCGGGCCCGGCGGGCTGACGGTGATCGGGGGCAAGGAGCTGCGTGGTCTCGACGCCGAGACGGCGGACGAGGCGCTGCGCGACCGGATGTTCGCCGCGGATGTCTTCGCCCGGGTGGCGCCGGAGACCAAGCTGACGCTGGTGCGGCTCTTTCAGAAGGCGGGCCATGTCGTCGCCATGACCGGGGACGGCGTCAACGACGCGCCGGCCCTGAAGAAGGCCGATATCGGCATCGCCATGGGCCAGCGCGGCACCCAGGTCGCGCGTGAGGCGGCCGACATGGTGCTGAAGGACGACGCCTTCGCCACGATCATCGCGGCAATGCGGCAGGGCCGGGTGATCTTCGACAACATCCGCCGCTTCGTGGTTTACCTCATGTCGTGCAACGTGAGCGAGGTCCTCGTCGTCGGCCTTGCCGTCGGCGCCGGCCTGCCGCCGCCGCTCATGCCGTTGCAGATCCTGTTTCTCAACCTCGTGACGGATGTCTTCCCGGCCTTCGCGCTCGGCCTTGGGCGCGGCGATGCGGAGGTGATGAACCGCCCGCCGCGCGATCCGGCCGAGCCGATCGTCGGGCGGCCGGAATGGCTCCTGATCGGGCTTTTGGGCGGTGCGATCACGGTCGCGACGCTTGCGGCCTTCGGCCTCGCGCTCTTCTGGCTGGGGCTTGGCGCGCGTCAGGCGGTGACGGTCGCCTTCGTGACTCTGGCTCTGGCGCAGCTCTGGAACGTCTTCAGCGTCCGCGCCGACCGCGCCGGCATTTTCCACAACGACGTGACGCGCAACGCCTATGTCTGGGCGGCGATCGCGTTCTGCGCGGGCCTCATCGCGCTCGCGCTCTGGCTGCCGGCCCTGTCGCAACTTCTCGATCTGCCCGATCCCGGCAGCACCGGGCTGCTGCTGGCCGCGGCGATGAGCCTCGGCCCGCTTGCGGTCGGGCAGCTGATGCTCGTCTCCGGCGTCCACACGCGGCTGTCGAGGCGACCCTCTGATGGCGGATCGTGCCGTCTCAGGTCCACAGAAGCGGCACGAGGACCAGAAGCAGCGTCACGCTGATCAGCGTGAGCGGCGTGCCCGCGCGGGCATAGTCGGCGAACCGGTAGCGGCCGAGGTCATAGACCAGGAGGCACGCCGGCTCCAGCGGCGAGATGAAGGAGAGCGAGGCCGACAGCGTTACCAGAACCGCCAGCGTTCGCGGCTCGAGCCCGAGGCCGGGGGCGGCCGCGACCGCCACCGGCAGGATCGTGAGCGCCGCGGCGGCGTTCGACATCGGCTGCGTCAGCAGGATCGCCAGACCGGCAAAGGCGGCCATCGCCGCATGGGGGCCGAAGGCCGTGCCGAAGCCGACGACATAGCCGGCGAGATAGAGCGCCGCGCCGCTCTTCTCCATGGCGACGCCGAGGCTCGTCATGCCGCCGATGAGGACCAGGAGCCGCCAGTCGATCGACCGGTAGGCTTGCTCCGTCGTGATCCCGCCGGAAAGGACCACCAGCAACACCGCGATCAGGATCGCGGTGGAGAACGGCACGATCCCGATCGCGCCGGCCACGATGGCGCCCGCCATCGCGCCGAGGGTCATGATGCCCTCGCGCGGGGTCATGGCGCTTTGATCCACCTCCATCAGCAGGCGCAGGTCCCTGCCGCCGCGAAGCTGGCCCAGCGCCGCTTCCGGCCCCTGCAGAAGCAGCACGTCGCCGGCCCTGAGCCGCAGGTTCTCGATCCGTGCCGGCCGGCTGCGGTCGCGCTGGTAGATCGCCAGCACGATCCCCCGGAACTGGTCGAAGAAGCCGAGTTGCTTCAGCGTCCGGCCGACGAGCCGCGACTGCGGCGTCACCAGCGCCTCGACCAGGGAGATGTCCGCGTCGTCCCGGTACCGCCCGGAGAAATGCCTGTCCGGCTCGAGCGTGTAGTGCCGTGACTTCCTGAGCTTCACGAGCCCTTCGCGCGATGCCCGGACGATCAGTTCGTCTCCCGCCTGCAGCTTGCGCGCGTGATGCGCTGGAAGGCGTTCACCGGCCCGCACGACCGCGAGCAGGTCGGTGCCGAACCCGTCGAGGTTCAGCGCCCGCACGGGCTTGCCAACCGTCGGTGAGCCTTCGGGCAGGCTGAGAGTCGTGAAGAAGCACCGGGGTCCAGCCTGATCACCGGCATCGGCGGGCAGCCGGTTCGCCACCACCCGGCGGCCTCCGAAGACGAGCCAGAGGATTCCGACGGATGCAACGAGCGCGCCGATGCCGAGGAATTCGAAGAGCGAGAACGGCTCCATCCCGAGGCGTCCGATCATGGCGCTGCCGGCGAGGTTCGTGGAGGTGCCGATGACCGTGCAGGTCCCGCCGAGGATCGAGGCATAGGCAAGCGGCATCAGCACCCGACCGGGGCTGAGCCCTGCGCGCCGCGCGGCGCCGAGTGCCACCGGCGTCATGATCGCGGTGACATTGGTGTTGCTCAGGAGGGCCGAGCTTGCCGCCGTGACCGAGAGAAGCGCGAGCAGCGTCGGGCTTTTCCGCCCGCGGGCGAGCCTGTGGACGGCCTGGGCGAGCCACTCCATCGCACCGGCCTTCACGATCGCCCCGGCCAGAACCATGATCGAGGCGAGGATGACGATCACCTCGCTGCCGAAGCCGGCGAACGCCTCGGCCGGGGTGATGATGCCCGTCACCGTCAACGTCGCGACGAGGCCGAGCGTAACGACATCGACCGTCAGCCATTCCGTCGCGAATAGAACCATCGCGACGGCGAGCGCGGCGAGGACGAGAAGGATTTCGACGGTCATTTCCCTGATCCGAGCCGCGCGGCCGCCGCCGCTCACGGCGAGCGGACGGTCACGACCGTCCGCTCGGCGCGCTGGACGATCTGCAGCGACACGCTGCCCAGGACCGCGTTCCTGACGACCCCGAGCCCGCGGCGGCCCAGAACGATCATTTCGGCGTCGCGTTCTTCGGCTTCTTGCAGGATCTCCTCGGCATAGTCGCCCGACCGGATATTCGCCGTGACATTCCGCGCGCCGGCGGCTTCGGCGCGCAGCCGCGCATCCTTGGCAAGCTCGCCCCCGACGGCGGCGACGATCCGGGCCCGGTCCGCATCGCTGCGGCCGGTTCCGAAATAGTCGTAGACCGATCCGTAGAATGTGGCCGGGTCCGGCAATGCCTGAGTCGCAGCCCTTTCGACGATGTGCTCGACCTCCGCCAGGCGGACCATTTCCTCGGCGGGGCGCCCATGCAAAAGCACGTGCACGATCGAGAGATCCATGCCGAGCTTCGCCGACAGCTCCGCAGCCAGATCAAGGGCCCGTCCTGCGGTGTCGGACCCGTCATAGGCGCAGACGATGGTTCGTGTCATGCCTGACCTCCCTTGCTTGTGTCCAGTTGAGCATGGATCGCCCCCGACTTGCATTGACCGGCGTCAACCATCCGCGGGCGGCGACCGCGGCCGGATTGACGCGTGTTAATGACAGCGGGCCCCGGCAGCCCGCATCTTGGCAGATGATCCAGGTGCGGGCGTGCCATGTCCGGCCCGCGCCGGGCTGCTGTTGGGAGGACAACATGAAGGACCATGACGAAAGCACGGCGAGCTACCCGCAAGATGCGGAGCAGGCGCTGGAATCCGAAAGCCGCCGCGGCTTTCTCAAGCTCGCCGCGATCACCGGCGCGGCGGTGTCGGTCTCGACCCGGCGCGCGCTCGCGACCGGCGACATCGCCTATCACGCGATGGACCTGCCGGACGACAAGCTGATCGACATGTACCGGACGATCCTACGGATCCGCTGGCACGAGCGGACCCAGGCCGACCAGATGCTCGCCAACCCCGACTACCGGGGCTACAACCACTTCTATGCCGGGCAGGAGGCGGTGGCGACCGGCGTCTGCGCGGCGCTGCGCAACAGCGGGCCGTTCGACCAGATCGACCTCGTCTATTCGTCGCACCGGCCCTCGGGCCACGCGATCGCCAAGGGCGTCGACATCCCGACGATGGTCGCCGAGATGGACTTCCGCGCCACCGGCATGAACGGCGGCTACGCGGCAGAGATGCACATCTCCGACCCCGCGGTGGGCTTCATCGGCGCGGACGGGATGATCGGGCCGGCGCCGGTCATCGCCTCGGGTTCCGCATTCGCCTTCCGGGCGCGTGGCTCGGACCAGGTGGCGGTGGTCTTCGCCGGCGACGGCAACTACGCCGCGCCGCATTTCCACTCCACGCTGAACAATGCGAAGATCCTCGACCTGCCGCTGATCTATGTGTGCGAGAACAACCTCTATCACCAATACGCGCACTATTCCTATTCGTGCCCGCACAAGGACATCGCGGACGCTGCGGCGGCCTATGGCATCCCGTCGCGCACGGTGGACGGGCAGGATGTGACGCAGGTCTACAACGTCGCGAAGGATGCGGTGGACCGCGCCCGCGCCGGCGGCGGCCCGAGCTTCATCGAGGCCAAGACCTACCGCTACTACAACCACTGGGGCGCCCCCGGCGCAAAGGAGGGCGAACTCGGCGCGTTCGGCTACGACCCGCTCGCCATCACCTCGTTCCGGCCTGAGCGCGAGGTCCGCGCCTGGATGCAGCGAGACCCGGTGGACATCGCGCGGAAGATCCTCGTCGACTGGGGCATCCTCGAAGAAGCGCGCGCCCTCGAGATCGAGGAAGAGGTCAAGGCCGAGATCGCGGCAGCCTTCGAATGGGGCCTCGCCCAGCCGCTCTGCACGCCCGAGGATGGTCTCAAGCATGTCTTCGCCGAGGGCACGGTGCCCGCACGCCAGTTTGGCTGATCCCGTGGCCTTCGCGTTTGAAAGGATACGACAATGACAGAGAAAAGCTGGATGTATGCGGTCCTAGAGGCCGTGCAACACGAGATGCGCGAGGATCCGGCGATGACCTGGATCTTCGAGCTGACGCCGCCGGTGGCGTCCAATCCGGGCCTTCCGGTGATCAATCTCGAGACCGAGTTCGGCCGCAAGCGCGTGGTCAACACCGGGATTGACGAGAACTGGAT
>JBFKMA010000011.1:0-16318 GCA_041630175.1 Albidovulum sp. | reverse complement strand
GCATAACACCTGACCGGGCTGGTAAGTGGCGCGGCCTGTAAACGTTCGTCGGTTGAACGCCCCGCAGTCGCAACAGCGCCTCGACGTGTTCCAGCCCGTCCAGGTTGCCCCGGATTATTTGCTTGCGCAGCGCCAGTAGCGCGTTGTCTATGGTCTTGTCCTGCATGGCGACAGGATAGCCCGGAACGGGGTTCGGTGCTTGGTGCGCTTGCTACCTAATGCCGGATATTTTCGCCAAGTGGAAGTCAGGAACGCGTGGGCACGACGACGCGCGTGCCGGGGGCGGCGTGGCGGGCGATGAAGAAGAGGTCGGCCCGGGCGAAGCCGAGGCAGCCGGCCGTCGGGTAGCCGGGGCGGCGCCACTGGTGGATGAAGATCGCCGAGCCCTTGCCGGGCGCGGCGTCGGGCCAGTTCCAGTCCAGGGGCAGGATCAGGTCGTAGAACGGGTCGGCGCGGCGGAGGTGTTCGGCGCCTTTCCCGAAGGGCTTGCGGGTCAGGTGATTGTAGGCGGGGTGGCCCGGCGCGTCGCACCAGCGGTCCTCGAGGTGGATCGGCCGCGCCCAGGGCGGCAGCGTATGGGCCGGGACGCGGTCGGCGCGGTAGAGCAGGCCGATGACGCGGTGGATACCGGCGGGCGTCGCGCCGTCGCCTTCGCGCTTGTCGCGGGCGATGCCGGCGCGGCCGATCGAGACCGGGAAGGTCCGCCCGAGGAAGCGCAGGCCCGTCGGGGTCAGGACGAGGTCGGCGACGCTCACAGCAGATGGCCGGATTTCCGCGCCTTGGTGGCGAGGTAGGCCGCGTTGTGGCGGGTCTGCCCGACCTTCAGGGCCACGCGCTCGGTCACGGCGATGCCGTTCGCCTCCATCATCCGGATCTTGGCGGGGTTGTTGGTGAGAAGCCGGACCGAGGCGAAGCCCATCTGCTTGAGCAGCCCCGCGCCGAGCCGGAAGTCGCGCTCGTCATCCTCGAAACCGAGGCGATGGTTGGCCTCGACCGTGTCGAAGCCCTGATCCTGCAGCGAATAGGCGCGCATCTTGTTGGCAAGGCCGATGCCGCGGCCCTCCTGGTTGAGGTAGAGCAGCACGCCCGCGCCCTCCGCCCCCATCTGCGCCAGCGCGGCGCGCAGCTGCGGGCCGCAATCGCATTTGAGGCTGCCGAGGAGGTCGCCGGTGAAACAGGCGGAATGCAGCCGCGCGAGCACCGGCTTGTCGCGCGGCGGCTGGCCGATCTCGATCGCGTAGTGCTCCTCGCCGCCGTCGTCGGGGCGGAAGACGTGGACGCGGCCGGCCTCGGCGGCCTCCATCGGCACGCGCGCGGCGATGACAGGGTGGAGCACGCTGGCGCGGGCAAGCTCCGGCGCGGCCCTGCCCCAGTCGATCAGCGTCAGGCCCTCGGCGGCCGCGAGCCCGGCGGCGTCCGCCACTGGGACGAGCAGTGCGGCCGGCAGCAGCCGCGCCGATTTCGCGAGCTGGATCGCGGCGCGGTGCAAAGTCGCGTCGCCGCCGCGCTCCGACAGGAACGGGCCCTTCATCGGCGCGCGAAGATCGTCGGCGGGATCGGCGGCGGCCGCGACCCAGGCCGGCGTCGCGTCGTCGGGCACGCTCAGCCGCGCGAGGTCGCCGTCATAGGCGCGGGCCTTCAGCGTCTCGGCCCGGCGTGCGGTGATCGCGAGCGTCATGGACCCCATGGCGCGCATGGCGGCGAAGCGCACCGGATCCAGCGCCTCGGCGGCGAGGGCGAGTGCTGCATGGCCTTCGCTGGTCAGCACCACCGGCACGCCCATGCGCAGATCGGCGCGGGCACGGTTCAGGCGTTCGATGATGTCGGGGCCGAGCTGCATGTTACTTCCGCGCTGGTTTCTGCGTTTCTAGATAATCCGGCGCGGCCGAAATTGAAACATTTGCCGGTTGCGCGACACGAGCGCGTGAAATCGCGGCCGCGTGACTTGCCGCATGCCCCGTTTGCACGCATTTGAGAAAGGGAGAAGGAGGCAAGGTGATGGCCAATCTGAAGAAAATCCTGCTCGTCGACGACGAGGAAGATCTGCGCGAGGCGCTTGCCGAGCAGTTGGTCTCGACCGAGGATTTCGACGTGTTCGAGGCCGGAACCGGCCAGGAGGCGATCGACAGGATCAAGGAGGGGATCTTCGATCTCGTGATCCTCGATGTCGGGTTGCCGGACACCGACGGGCGCGAGTTGTGCAAGAAGATGCGCAAGCAGGGCGTGAAATGCCCGATCGTGATGCTGACCGGACAGGACGGCGATGCCGACACGATCCTGGGTCTCGATGCCGGCGCCAACGACTATGTCACGAAACCCTTCAAGTTCCCGGTGCTGCTGGCCCGGATCCGGGCGCAGCTGAGGACCCATGAACAGTCCGAGGACGCGATCTTCCAGCTTGGGCCTTACACGTTCAAGCCGGCGATGAAGATGCTCATCGACGAGAAGGACCGCAAGATCCGCCTGACTGAGAAGGAGACGAACATCCTCAAGTTCCTCTACCGCGCGACCGAGGGCGTCGTGGCGCGCGACGTGCTGCTGCACGAGGTCTGGGGCTACAATGCCGGCGTGACGACGCACACCTTGGAGACACACATTTACCGTCTTCGCCAGAAAATCGAACCGGATCCGTCCAACGCTCGCCTTCTTGTCACCGAATCCGGCGGGTATAGACTGGTAGCATGAGACCCCTCACCGTGTCGGGGTCATGACGCGGTAACCTCCCTGTTGGACTGGCCGGGCCTCGTGCCCGGCCGTTTTTTTTCACAGGGGGGCGGGGCGCGTTTCCGTCAGTCGATGGCCGTGGTGGTGGCGGCCGGGAAGCGCGTCTCGGCGAGGAACGGATAGGCCAGCGCGGCGAGGCCCTGGGTCTGCGGTCCGTCGATGCGCAGGAAATGCCAGGCCTCGCCCTCGTGCAGCGCCAGGAGCGGCTGTTCATGGCGCGTCTTCTGGTTCCTGGCCACGGTCGTGAAGGCGGTGGGCACCAGCACCCAGGTCACGGCGCTGCCATCGTCGAGAGCGGCATCGGTGGCGTCGAGCGCGGAAAGACCGGCGCTGAGATCGCGGAACGCCGTGCCTTTCATCACCGCTTCGGTCTGTTGGACCAGCGTCTCCTCGAGCTTGCGCGATTCGACGCCGGTCGCGCCGGCGAAGACGTTGAGGATGCGCGGCGGCAGGGCGGCGACGATCGCGGGCGCGTCGGCCCGGCCGATCGCCGCGAGGTAGCGGTCGACCGAGGTCGCCAGCGCCTCGGCCTCGGCGGTCGAAAGCGGCCGCGCGGCGGCGGGCAGCGCCGTGAGGGCGGTGAGGGCGAGGGCAAGGAGAAAGCGCATGGGTCGGTCCTTCGGTGTCGCGTTTGCGGCGATCTTGCACGCGCCCGCGGCGCGCTCAAGTCACGATTGCTTGGCCCGGCGCGTTGCCGCCGCCGGTTCGCGCGGCTAAGGTCGCCCCCGCGCAACAGACGAGGAAGCCCATGCCGTTCACCATCGCCACCTGGAACATCAACTCCGTCCGGCTGCGCGAAGGGCTGGTCTGCAGGCTCATGCAGGAGGAGGCGCCGGACATCCTCTGCCTGCAGGAATGCAAGTCGCCGGTCGAGAAGATCCCGGTCGAGGGCTTCCGGGCGCTCGGCTACCGGCACATGGTGGCGCGGGGCCAGAAGGGCTACAACGGCGTGGCAATCCTGTCGAAGCTGCCCATCGAGGAGGTCGGCGCGCATGATTTCGTCGATCTCGGCCATGCCCGCCATGTCGCGGCGCGGCTCGAGAACGGAGTGACGATCCACAACTTCTACGTCCCGGCCGGCGGCGACATTCCCGACCGCGAGGCGAACGTGAAGTTCGGCCAGAAGCTCGACTACGTCGCCGCGATGCGCGACTGGGCGCGGGCGGAGAGGCCCGGCAAGGCGATCCTGGTGGGCGATCTCAACATCGCGCCGCGCGAGGACGACGTCTGGAGCCACAAGCAGTTGTTGAAGATCGTCAGCCACACGCCGATCGAGGTCGAGCATCTGGGCGAGGCGCAGGAGGCCGGCAAATGGGTGGACATCACCCGCAAGGACATCCCCGAGGGGCTCTTGTACAGCTGGTGGTCCTACCGCTCGCCCGACTGGGACGCGGCCGACAAGGGGCGGCGGCTTGACCATATCTGGGCGACGCCCGACATCGCGGGTGCCGGGCACGCAAGCCGCATCCTGCGCGCCGTGCGCGGCTGGGAGCAGCCGTCGGACCATGCGCCGGTCTTCGCGAGTTTCGATCTCTAGGGCCGCGCGCCGGGGTCGGGTATTCCCGACTGTCAATCGGGCGCAGCGGCACCCAAGTCTCATCCGGCAACGGTTCTGACAGCGACGCGGGGGAGGTATCCATGGCTGGCATGACGCGGCGCGCGGCACTGCTTCTCGGCGGTGCGGTGCTTGGCGGGGCAGCGACGCGGGGGCTGGTGGCGCGGTTGCCGGTCCCGGACGGCGCCGGCGTGATCGCGCCGTCGGACGCGCCGACGATGCTGAACGACGCCTCGCTTTTGTCGGAAACCCCGGTGCACCGGCACCTGGTCCTCACCGAGGATCCCGGCGAAGCTCTGGTCGCGCGGCTGAGGGCCGAACTGGCCGAGGCCACGGCGGCGCGGCGCGCGGTCAATGTCGGCGCGGCGCGGCATTCGATGGGCGGCCAGGCGATCCCGCGCGGCGGCCATGCCCTGACCTTCCGCAATGCGGCTCTGGAACCCAACACGGCGGCCGGAACCTACCGCGCCCATGCCGGCGCGCGCTGGTCGGAGGTCATCGCGGCGCTCGATCCCTTGGGCTTCTCGCCGAAGGTCATGCAGTCGAACAACGACTTCGGGGTGGCCGCGACGTTCTCGGTGAACGCCCATGGCTGGCCGGCGCCGCTCGGGCCGATGGGATCGAGCGTGCGCGCGGCGACGATGGTGATGGCCGACGGGTCGCTCCTGCGTGCCTCGCGCGATGAGAACGCCGATCTCTTCCGCGCCGCGATGGGGGGCTACGGGCTCATCGGGCTTCTGACCGAGCTCGAGGTCGAGATGGTGCCGAATCTCCGGCTGGAACCGCGGTTCAGGGAGATGCCCGCCACCGCCTTCGGCCCGGCCTTCGCGGCGGCGATGCGGGATCGCACGGTGAACATGGCCTATGGGCGGCTCAACGTCCACCGCGCGCGGTTCTTCGATGAGGCGCTGATGGTCACCTACCGGCCTGCCGCCGATCAGGCGGATCTGCCCGCCGCACCCGGCTCGGGCTTCGTCTCGAAAGCCTCGCGCCACATCTTCCGCGCCCAGCTCGGGCGCGAGCGCGTCAAGCGCTGGCGCTGGTGGACCGAGACCGACCTCGGCCCACGCTTCGCCGGCGGCGCGATCACCCGCAACGCGCTGCTGAACGAGCCGGTCGTGACGCTCGACGACCGCGATCCCACGCGCACCGACATCCTGCACGAATATTTCGTGGCGCCCGAGAGCTTCGCCGACTTCCTCGCCGCCTGCCGCGAGTACATTCCGGACTCGTATCAGGAGCTTCTCAACGTCACCTTGCGCTGGGTGGAGCCCGACCCCGACAGCCTGCTGGCCTTCGCGCCGGGGCCGCGGATCGCGGCGGTGATGCTCTTCAGCCAGGAGATGACCGCGCGGGCCGAGGCCGACATGGCGCGGATGACCGCGGCGCTGATCGACCGGGTGATCGGCCTCGGTGGTGCCTATTACCTGCCCTACCGCCTGCACGCGCGGCTCGACCAGTTCACGGCGAGCTATCCGAGCGCGCATGATTTCGTCGCGGCCAAGCGCGCCGCCGATCCGGGGCTGGTGCTGAGGAACGCACTCTGGGACCGCTATATGGGGGTGCTATGACCACACCGCAGAAAATCGCGCTGGGCTATTTCGTGATCCTCGGCTTCGTGGCGGGGCTGAACTACATCCCCGGCCTCAAGGACGACCAGGGGCTGATCTGCGGGGTCTTCGAGCTCGACATCGCCGACGACCTTCTGCATCTCGGTTCGGCGCTCTGGGCGTTTCTCGGCGCGGTCTGGTCGCGGCGGTCGGCGGTCATCTTCCTCACCGCGTTCGGGGCGATCTATCTCGGCGACGGGCTTCTGGGGCTGGCGACCGGCTCGGGCTATCTCGACCTCGGCATCTGGCGCTGGGGGGTGCAGGACCTCTCGCTCGGCTTCAGGATCGCCGCCAACACGCCGCATATCCTTCTCGGTGCCGTGGCGTTCGGCTCGGGCCTTTGGTTCCGGCGGGCATGATGCGGTTCCTTGGGCGCTGGCTGAAACGGGGCGTTCTGGCGCTGGTTGCGCTGGTCCTGCTGCTTGTCGCGCCGGTCCTGTGGATCGAGACGGCGTGCCGCGGCACGCCGGTCGCGTCGGCCCACGTGCCGATCATCACCGATCCCGCCTGGCAGCGGTCCGAGGCGCGGACGCTCCTGACCTATCCCGAATGGCACATCGTCCACGCCTACGAGGACTATGCCGCCGTGATCGACAAGGGCGACCCGCAGGATTTCGACTTTCTCGCCGCCATCGTCGGCTTCTGGTCGTCGCTGTGCGACCTGTCGCGGGCCTCCGGGGCGCATGGCGGCTTTCCGGGCGAGACCAGGCAGATGGTCTACACGATCGGAGTGAGCTTCACCGCCGAGATGCTGGCCAAGGCCGCCTACGAGGAGAGCTTCGGGCGGCTCGCGAGCCGGCTGCGCGGGCCAGACCACGCGCCGCTCGACCGGCTCTCGGCACGGCAGGCGGCGGACTACGCTGCGTTCCTGGCACAGGTTCCGTGGTATCGCTGGGACTTCGCCGCGGATGCCGATGCGCTGGCGGCGGCGCGGAGCGGGGCGCTGCGCGACCGCGAACGGGCCTTCGCGCTCGGGCTCGAATACCGCGCCAAGGCGGCCTATGCGCGGGCGATCGCTGCGGCAGTGGAGAGCGTCGGCCATGACGAGACGCGGCTGCGCAGCATCGTCGCGGGGCTCTCGCCCGAGGCGCTGGCCTCGGTGCCGGGGGTCGCGGTGATCGCGGTGCGGCCCGAGGGCGTCGAGATCGAGACCGACCGCTACCGGGCCTTCACGGATATCCTTCAGGATCTCGCCTCGCGCGGCGCGGATCTGGTCGAGATCGCCGGCAACGACGATATCCTCGTGACCGTGCTGTCGGCGGAACCGGCGCGGGCGGATGCGCTTGCCTCGATGCCGCGGCAGGGGCGCGGCGATTACCGCCACCTCATTCTGATCCCGGTGGCCGCACTTGGCGACACCCTGCGCGCGCTGGCGGCGGGACCGGCGCGGCTCGAACACGTGCACGACTACTAGTCCCACGGTGATCGCGCGGATTGAAGGCGGCGGCTGGAGGCGTTAACGCTGGGCCTGACCGAGAAGGAGCCCGTCCCGTGACCGAACCCGTCGATGCCGTGGCGCTCAGCGCCGAGCTGATCCGCTGCCCCTCGGTGACGCCCGAGGAGGGCGGCGCGCTTGTGCTTCTGCAAGGACTGCTCGAAGGCGCGGGCTTCGAATGCCACCGCGTCGACCGCAACGGCGTGCCGAACCTCTTCGCGCGCTGGGGCCGCAAGGGCGCGGCGCGGAGCTTCGGGTTCAATGGCCATACCGACGTCGTGCCGGTCGGCGATGCGGGCGCCTGGAGCCGCGATCCGTTCGGTGGCGAGGTGGTCGATGGCTGGCTCTGGGGGCGCGGCGCGACCGACATGAAATCCGGGGTGGCGGCCTTTGCCGCGGCGGCGGTGGACTTCGTGCGCGAGACGCCGCCCGACGGCGCGGTGATCCTGACGATCACCGGCGACGAGGAAGGCCCCGGCAAGGACGGCACGGTGGCTTTGCTCGACTGGATGCGTGCTGAGGGCGAGGCGATGTCGGTCTGCCTCGTCGGCGAGCCGACCTGCCCGGAGCGCATGGGCGAGATGATGAAGATCGGGCGCCGCGGCTCGATGACGGTCACCTTCGAGGCGAAGGGCGTGCAGGGCCATGCCGCCTATCCGCACCGGGCCAGGAACCCGCTTCACGCGCTGGTGCGGCTGATGGACCGGATCGCTTCGCACGAGCTCGACCGCGGGACCGAGCATTTCGATGCCTCGACGCTCGCCATCACCACGATCGACACCGGCAATCCCGCCTCTAACGTGATCCCCGCGAAGGCGCGGGCGGTGGTCAATATCCGCTTCAACGACGCGCATGGCTCGGCGAGCCTCGCCGACTGGCTCAAGTCCGAGGCCGCGACGGTCACGGCCGCGACCGGTGTCGATTTCGCGCTGGACGTGCAGGTTTCGGGCGAAAGCTTCCTGACCCCGCCGGGCGACTTCGTGCGGCTGGTCGCCGCTTCGGTCGCCGCGGAGACCGGGGTGGAGCCGGTGCTGTCGACCTCGGGCGGCACCTCGGATGCGCGCTTCGTCAAGGACCACTGCCCGGTCGTGGAGTTCGGGCTGGTGGGCAAGACCATGCACCAGGTCGACGAACGCGTCGAGGTGGAACAGATCCGCCAGCTCAAGGCGATCTACGGCCGAATCCTGCGGGACTATTTCGCCTGAGGCGCGCGAGGAATGCCGCTTTTCGCGTCGCGCGGGCCGTGCTAGCTGAAGGCATGGCCCGTATCCCCTCCAAGACCGAAATCCTCGACTGGATCGCCGACAATCCCGGCCTTTCGGCGAAGCGCGACATCGCCAAGGCCTTCGGCATCAAGGGCGCCGACCGGATCGAGCTGAAGCGGCTTCTGAAGGAGCTGGAGGCGGAGGGAACGCTGGAGCGCCGCCGCAGATCCTATCGCGACCCCGAGAAGCTGCCGCCGGTCACGATCCTGACGATCCTGCCGCCCGACCGCAACGGCGACCTCTTCGCCCGGCCGATGGAATGGCAGGCCGAGGGGCCGGCGCCGCGGGTGCTGTTCCAGCCGCGCAAGGCCGACGCCGCCTTGGCCGAGGGCGACCGCATCCTCGCCCGCGTCAACGAGGTGAGCGGCGAGGACTACCAGTACGAGGCGCGGCTGATCCGCAAGATCGGGTTCAATCCGCACAAGGTCCTCGGCATCTTCCGCAAGGGCGCCGAGGGCGGGCGGATCGTGCCGATCGACAAGGGCGCCGAGAAGGAGTGGATGGTCGCCGCCGACGCCACGCACGGTGCCAGGGACGGCGAGCTGGTCGAGGCCGAGCAGGCCGGGCCGAAAGGCCGCATGGGTCTGCCGAAGGCGCGGATCATCGAACGGCTCGGCGACCCTTCCGCGCCGAAGGCGGTGTCGCTCATCGCGATCCACCAGCACGGCATCCCCGACGACTTCCCCGACGCCGCGATAGCGGAAGCGGACAGCATGAAGCCCGCGCCCTTGGGCGACCGGGAGGACCTGCGCCACCTGCCCTTCGTCACCATCGACCCCGCCGATGCGCGCGACCATGACGATGCCTGCTACGCCCATCCCGACGAGGACCCCAAGAACGAGGGCGGCCACATCGTCTGGGTCGCCATCGCCGATGTCGCGCATTACGTCACGCCGGGCTCCGCGCTCGACCGCGAGGCGCGACACCGCGGCAACTCGAGCTATTTCCCCGATCGCGTGGTGCCGATGCTGCCGGACCGGCTCTCGGGCGATCTGTGCTCGCTGCACGAGGGCGTGGCGCGGCCCGTCCTTGCGGTCTGGATGAAGCTCGATTCCAAGGGCCGCAAGGTCTCGCACCGCTTCACGCGGGCGATGATCAAGTCGGTCGCGAGCCTCCATTACACCGAGGTGCAGGAAGCGCAGGACGGACGCCCGAACGAGCGCTGCGCGGCGCTTCTGGCGGACGTCATCGCGCCGCTCTATGCCGCCTACGCGGCGACGAAGACCGCCCGCGCCATGCGCCAGCCTCTCGATCTCGACCTGCCGGAGCGCAAGATCGTGCTCAGCGAGGAGGGCGAGGTCCTGTCGGTCGCCCTGAAGGAACGGCTCGACGCGCACCGGCTGATCGAGGAATTCATGATCCTCGCCAATGTCGCCGCCGCCGAGGAGCTGATCCGGCTGCGCCGCCCGCTTCTCTTCCGCGTGCACGAGGAGCCATCGCCCGACAAGCTCGACGCTTTGCGCGAGGTCGCCGAGGCCTCGGGCTTCACGCTCGCCAAGGGGCAGGTCCTGCGGACCGAGCATCTCAACCGCCTGCTCGCGCAGGCCGAGGGCACCGATTTCGACGAGCTTCTGAACATCACCACGCTGCGCTCGATGACCCAGGCCTATTACCATGCCGAGAATTTCGGCCATTTCGGCCTCGCGCTGAAAAGCTACGCGCATTTCACCTCGCCGATCCGGCGCTATTCCGACCTGATCGTGCACCGGGCGCTGATCAGCGGCCACGGCTGGGGCGAGGACGGGCTTTCCGCGCAGGACATCGAGATGCTGGAGGAGACGGCCAAGCACATCTCCGACACCGAGCGCCGTTCGATGGCGGCAGAGCGCGACACGACCGACCGCTACCTCGCCGCCTATCTGGCCGAGCGGGTCGGCAACGAGTTCACCGGCCGGGTGAGCGGCATCGCCCGCTTCGGGCTCTTCGTGAGGCTCGACGAGACCGGGGCCGACGGGATCATCCCGATCCGCACCCTGGGGCGTGAGTTCTTCCACTACGATCCGAAGAGCCAGACGCTGACGGGCGCCGATACCGGCACCGAGATCGGCATCGGCCAGCGCGTGACGGTGCGGCTCGCCGAGGCGGTGCCGGTGACCGGCGGGCTGATGCTGGAGCTTCTGGAGATCGAGGGCCGTGCGATGGCCGCCGGTGCCTCGGCCCGGCGCGGGCGGCCGAGCGCGCGGCGGCCGGGCCAGGCGCGGGCGAAATCGGCCAGCGCCAAGCGCCGGGTCGAACGCCGCCGCAAGTGAGCCGGGTGCGGCTTCCCGCCGAGGCCAAACTGCGCGCTTTTCCGAATGAGGCGGCCGCGCTACACTTGCCTCAAGAAGAAACGGACGAGGTAGGTGAGGCATGCTGAGACTGGCAGGAATCGTGACAGTCGTGGCGCTCCTTCCGCTGGTGGCCGCCGCCGCCGGGCTGGCGCCGCAATCCCAAAAACCGCAGGACGCAATCATGAGCGGACCCGAAGAGCTGGTGCCGGTCACCGCCAACAAGGGCTTCGACAGCTGGATCTCGGGGTTCCGCAGGCGGGCGCTGGCGCAGGGCATCCATCCCGCGGTCTTCGACCGGGCGTTCCGCGGTGTGACCTACAATGCCGGCGTGATCGAGAAGGACCGCAACCAGAGCGAATTCACCAAGACGATCTGGGAATATCTCGACAGCGCGGCCTCCGACAAGCGCATCGCCAACGGCAAGGCGGCGCTTCAAGCGCACCGCCAGCTACTCGAGCGGATCGAGGCCACCTACGGCGTCGAGAAGGAGGTCGTGGTCGCGGTCTGGGGGCTGGAGAGCTCCTACGGCACCTATCGCGGAACGACGCCGCTGATCGAGGCCCTGGCGACCTTGTCCTATGACGGTCGGCGTGGGCCGTTCTTCGAAAGCCAGCTCATCGCGGCGCTGAAGATCGTGCAGGCCGGCGACGTGGACCCGCGCGCCATGACCGGAAGCTGGGCCGGCGCGATGGGGCATACGCAGTTCATCCCGACCTCCTACCTCGCCTACGCGGTGGATTTCACCGGCGACGGCAAGCGCGACATCTGGTCGGACAACCCCGCCGACGCGCTGGCCTCGACGGCGGCCTATCTCGCCCGCTTCGGCTGGCGCATGGGCCAGCCCTGGGGGGTCGAGGTGCAGCTTCCGCGCGATTTCAACTTCGCGCTGACGGGTGAGCGGGTGAAGAAATCGCCCGCCGAATGGGCGGCGCTCGGGGTGCGCGACGTCACCGGCCGCGCGGTGCCGAACCACGGGCCGGCGTCGATCCTGATGCCCGCGGGCGCGCGCGGCGCGGCCTTCATGATCTTCCAGAACTTCCATGTGATCGAGCGCTACAACGCCGCCGACGCCTATGTGATCGGCGTCGGCCACCTCGCCGACCGGATCCGGGGCGGCGGTCCGATCCGCGCTGCCTGGCCGCGCGGCGACCGTGCTCTGGTCGTCGCCGAGCGCCGCGAGCTGCAGCAGCGCCTGACGCGGGCGGGCTTCGACACCAAGGGCGTCGACGGCAAGATCGGCCCGAACACGGTCGCGGCGATCCGCGCCTACCAGCGGGCGGCCGGCATGATCCCCGACGGCTATGCGAGCCTCGACATCCTCAAGCGTCTGAGGTGAAAGAACCCTGCCTTGCGCCGCAAGGCAGGGCCTTCCACTTGGACGGTCATCGGCGTCCCCGCCTGTACCGCTCAGCCAGTCTTTCCGATTCTGGTTTCCACTTGGTTAAAATGTCCCGGGGGTGTGGGGGCAGCGCCCCCACTCGGGTCCGGGGGCATGGCCCCCGGAAGAGGACTTTCAATGCCTCCGGCGGGGATATTTTCGCCAAGTGGAAGCCGGGATCGCCCTGAAGGCCGAGGCGTCAGCCGCGCCCTGAGAAGCGCCATCGGATGGCGGCGGAGCGTCAGCCGCATCGCGGCGTAGTCCTCCACCACATGCTCGCCCTCGCTCATCTCGGCGAAGTGGATGGCGGGCTCCGCGATCGCCTCGCCGTCGAGATCGCCGGCAAAGAGCGGCAGCGGCCGGGTGGTCGTGGCGCGGGCGGCCCAGAGCGCGTCGCGGCGCGACAGGCCGAGGCTCGCGAAGGCGTCCGCCTCGGCAAGCCGTGTGAGCGTGGCCGGCGCAACCCCGGCGCGGCGCCAGACATCCTCGACGGCACGGTAGCCGTTGCCGCGCGCCGCCGTGATCCAGTCGGCCTCCTCCTCGGCCAGTCCCTTGATCTGCCGGAAGCCGAGCCTGAGCGCGAGGGTTCCGCCCGGGCGCGGCTCCATCCGGTTGTCCCAGGCGCTCATGTTGATGCAGATCGGCAGCACCTCCACTCCGTGCGCGCGCGCGTCGCGGACGATCTGGGCGGGGGCGTAGAAGCCCATCGGCTGGGAATTCAGGAGCCCGCAGGCGAAGATGCCGGGGTGGCGGTACTTGAGCCAGGCCGAGGCATAGACGAGAAGCGCGAAGGATGCGGCGTGGCTTTCGGGGAAGCCGTAGCTGCCGAAGCCCTCGATCTGGGAGAAGCAGCGCGCCGAGAAGTCTTCGTCATAGCCGTTCGCGCACATGCCTTCCATGAAGCGGTCGCGGAACTCGCTGACGGACCCGTGCTTCTTGAAGGTCGCGAGCGAGCGGCGCAGGCGGTCGGCTTCCTCGGGCGTGAACCCCGCGCCGATGATCGCGATCTGCATCGCCTGTTCCTGGAAGAGCGGCACGCCGAGCGTCTTGCCGAGGACCTCGCCCAAGGCATCGGAGGGGAAGGTCACGCTCTCGAGCCCGTTCCGGCGGCGGATGAAGGGGTGCACCATGTCGCCCTGGATCGGGCCGGGGCGGATGATCGCGACCTGGATCACGAGGTCGTAGAACTTGCGCGGCCGCATCCTCGGCAGGAAATTCATCTGGGCGCGGCTCTCGACCTGGAAGACGCCCACCGAATCGGCCTCGCAGAGCATGTCGTAGATCTCGGGATCCTCGGGCGGCAGGGTCGCGAGTGTATAGTCCGTCTTGTGGTGCTTCCTGATCAGGTCGAAGGCCTTGCGGATGCAGGACAGCATCCCGAGCCCCAGGACATCGACCTTGAGGATGCCGAGCGCGTCGATGTCGTCCTTGTCCCAGGGAATGACGGTGCGGTCCTCCATCGTCGCGTTCTCGACGGGCACCAGTTCGTCGAGCCGTCCCTCGGTGATGATGAAGCCGCCGACATGCTGCGAGAGGTGGCGCGGGAAGCCCTGGATCTCGGCGATGAGGTCGAGGGTCTGCGACAGCCGCCGGTCGTTCGGGTCGAGACCGATCTCGTCGAGCCGCTCCGGGGAAATCTCGCCGCCGCCCCAGCCCCAGATCTGGCTCGACATCGCCGAGAGCGTGTCTTCCGACAGCCCCATCGCGCGGCCCACCTCGCGCGCGGCGCGCTTGCCGCGGTAGTGGATCACGGTGGCGCAGAGCCCGGCGCGGTGGCGGCCGTATTTCGCGTAGATGTGCTGGATCACCTCCTCGCGCCGCTCATGTTCGAAATCGACGTCGATGTCCGGGGGCTCGTCGCGCGCCTCGGAGACGAAGCGTTCGAAGACCATGGTGCCGATCTCGGGGCTCACCGAAGTCACGCCGAGCGCGTAGCACACGACCGAATTCGCCGCCGAGCCGCGGCCCTGGCAGAGAATGCCGCGGGAACGCGCGAAGGCCACGACGTCACGGACGGTGAGGAAATAGGGCTCGTAGTTCAGCTTGGCGATGAGCGCGAGTTCGTGCTCGGCCATGGCCCGCACCCTTGCCGGCGTGCCGTTCGGATAGCGCCAGCGCAGGCCCTCGTAAGTCAGCCGGACGAGGCGGGTGGCGGGCGCTTCGCCTTCGGCGATCTCGGTCGGGTATTCGTAGCGCAACTCGTCGAGCGAGAAGCCGAGGCGGGCGGCGATCTCGCCGGTCCGGTGGACGGCCGCCTCGTGGCCCGCGAAGATCCTCAGCATCTCGGCTTCGGAGCGCAGCCGCTGCTCGGCATTGGCGAGCGCGGCGCGGCCGAGATCGTCGACGCGGGTGCCGCTGCGGATCGCGGTCAGCACGTCGGCGAGCCGGCGGCGGGCGGCGATGTGCATGAGCGGGCGGGCCGAGGCGACGGTCGGCAGGTCGAGGGAGCCTGCCAGCGCGGCGAGCCGGTCGAAACGGGCGCGGTCCTCGCCGTCGTAATGGGGCGCCATCAGCAGCGCGAGGTCTTCCCGGCCAAGGCGACGCGCCAGCCGTTCCGCCTGCGGCAGCCATCCGCCCGCGCCGCCCTCCGGCGTTTCCGCCTGCGGCCCCGTTTCCTGTGGCGGATGGAGGAGCAGCACCATCCCCTCGCCCCAGGCGAGGAGGTCGTCGAATGAAAGCGCGCATTCGCCCTTCGGCGCCCTGAGCCGCCCCGCCGAGATCAGCCGGCAGAGCCGGCCCCAGCCGGCGCGGTCGCGGGGCAGCGCGGTGACGGTGAAGCCGTCGTTCAGGCGGATGAGCGCGGCGGGGATCAGGCGCGGGGCGCGGCCCGCCTTGCGCCGGATCTCGCGCGTGGCGGTATGGGCGCGGACGATCCCGGCGACGGAATTCACGTCGGCGATGGCGAGGGCCGGCTGGCCGAGACCCGCCGCATGGGCGATCAGCTCCTCGGGGTGGGAGGCCCCGGTGAGGAAGGTGAAGTTCGAGGTGGCGGAGAGTTCGACGAACATGCGGGCCCCCTGACGACCGCATCATGATATTCATGTTTTGTTCTCATTGCGAGTCCGGCGATGCCGGTCGTCTCCGCTCTTTCTGAGCGGTTCCCGGCGCATGGAACGCAAACGGCCGCGCCCGGGGGCGCGGCCGGTCGCATGTCGGGCGGGTCCGATCAGCCCTTGCGGGCGGCGCGGATCGACTCCTCGAGCTTGCCGAGGGCCTCGGTGAAGACCGCGTCCTGGATGGTGATCGGCGAGAGGAAACGGATCACGTTGCCGTAGACGCCGCAGGTCAGGAGCAGCAGGCCGCGGTTCAGCGCCTCGGCGCGGACCTTGTTCGCGAAATCGGCCGAGGGCTTGCCGCCCATGCTGAACTCGACCGCGTTCATGAAGCCCGGGCCGCGGATGTCGACGATCTCGGGAACGTCGTCGCGCAGGGAGGCGAGGTGCTGCTTCAGCCGCGCGCCGAGCTGGTTGGCGCGGTCGCAGAGCCCCTCCTCCTCGATGACGTCGATGACGGCATTGGCCGCGGCGATGCCGAGCGGGCTGCCGCCATAGGTGCCGCCGAGCCCGCCCGGCGCGGGGGCGTCCATCACCTCGGCCCGGCCGGTCACCGCCGCCAACGGGAAGCCGCCGGCGAGCGACTTGGCCATCGTCGTGAGGTCGGGCGCGACATCGTGATGCTCCATCGCGAACATCTTGCCGGTGCGGGCGAAGCCGGTCTGTACCTCGTCGGCGATCAGGAGGATGCCGTGCTCGTCGCAGATCGCGCGGAGCTGCGACATGAACTCGCGCGGGGCCTCGTAGAAGCCGCCCTCGCCCTGCACCGGCTCGAGGATGATCGCGGCGACGCGCTTGGGATCGACATCGGCCTTGAAGAGGTAGTTGAGCGCCTCGATCGACTGATCGGTGCTCATGCCGTGCAGCGGCACCGGGAAGGGGACGTGGAACACGTCGCCCGGCATCGCGCCGAAGCCGACCTTGTAGGGCACGACCTTGCCGGTGAGCGCCATGCCCATGAAGGTGCGGCCGTGGAAGCCGCCGGTGAAGGCGACGACGGCCTGCCGGCCGGTGGCGGCGCGGGCGAT
>JBFKMA010000010.1:0-16460 GCA_041630175.1 Albidovulum sp. | reverse complement strand
CGCTCGGCGCCGAGGCGATGACCCAGACCGTGGAGGGGCGCGAGCGCTACAATGTCGCCCTGCGCTATCCGGCCGCCTTCCGCTCCGACCCCGCGGTCATCGAGCGCGAGGTGCAAGTGTACCTGCCCGGCGGCGGCACCGTGCCCGGCACCACCAGCGCCTATGCCGAACGGGTGATCGGCGGCTACTATCTCGATATCACGCCGGACCGCGCGGCGCTCGGCCGCTACGGCCTGTCGGTCGCGGATGTGCAGGAGGTGATCGCCATGGCGCTTGGCGCCGAGGCGATCACCCAGACCGTGGAGGGGCGCGAGCGCTACAATGTCGCGCTGCGCTACCCGGCGGCCTTCCGCACCGACCCCGACGCCATCGCGCGCGAGATCCAGGTCGACCTGCCCGGCGGCGGCACTGTGCCCCTCGGCGAGGTCGCGATGATCGAGCGCAACCGGGGTGCGACCGCGATCCGCACCGAGAACGGGCAGCTCGCGGTCTATGTCTTCGTCGACATCGCCGGGCGCGACCTCGGCGGCTATGTCGCCGAGGCGCAGGCCGCGGTCGCCGCCTCGGTGACGCTGCCGAAGGGCTACTGGCTCGGCTGGAGCGGGCAGTTCGAGTATCTGGAGCGCGCCAAGCAGCGGCTCGCGGTGGTCGTGCCGCTGACGCTCGCGCTGATCTTCCTGTTGCTCTATCTCAACTTCCGCCGGCTGACCGAGACGCTGATCGTGATGCTGTCGCTGCCCTTCGCCATGGTGGGCGGCATCTGGCTGATGTGGTTCATGGGCTTCAACATGTCGGTGGCGGTCGCGGTAGGGTTCATCGCGCTCGCCGGGGTCGCCGCCGAGACCGGGGTCATCATGCTGATCTATCTCGACCACGCCTTGGAGGAAGCGCGCGCCGCGGCGCGGGCGCGCGGGCGGTCCCTGGCCCGGGCGGACCTCCATTCGGCGATCATGGTCGGCGCCGTCGAGCGGGTGAGGCCGAAGATGATGACGGTGGTGGCGATCACCGCCGGGCTGATGCCGATCCTCTGGGCCTCCGGCACCGGCTCGGAGGTGATGCAGCGCATCGCGGTGCCGATGATCGGCGGTATGGTGTCCTCGACGCTCCTGACGCTGATCGTCATTCCGGCCGTCTACGGCATCATCAAGGGTTGGAGCGTTGAGCGCGGCCCGGCGCGGGAGGAGGCGCCGGACCACATGGCGGCCTGATCTTGCCAGCATGCCCCGGATGTGGTCCGATTCCGGAAAAACCTCCCTTTGCGCGCGAGCGGATTCGGGATCGGGCCATTTTGACGCTGGTGCCCGGGCTTCGGCCGAAGGAGCCCCGGAATGCTCCAGCCAGATCGCGTTCCCATGACGGCTTCGGCAACTTCCACCCTTCCGCAAGCCAGAAACGCAAACTCCCATTGCTCGACGGTTCCAGAGTGCAACCATGAACACTCCGGCTCACATGCTCATCGGCGCCGCGATTTTCGGACGCCGCGACAGACCGCGGACGACCCTTATGGGCCTTGCCGGCGGCCTGGTGCCCGATATCTCGATGCTCATGCTGGTCGGATGGTCGGTCTGGATCGAAGCCATCCCCGAACGGGAGGTGTTTTCCCACCTGTATTTCACCGCTGCCTGGCAACGGGTCTTCGCCATCGACCACAGCTTCTTGATTTGGGGCGCGCTTTTCGCCATCACGGTCTGGTCCCGCGTGCCGGCGGCGACGGCCCTTGCCGGCGCCGGCCTCGCCCATGCCGCGGTCGATTTCCTGCTGCACAATGGAGATGCGCGCCGCCAGTTCTGGCCGCTGTCGGATTTCGTCTTCCAGAGCCCAGTGAGCTATTGGGATCCGGCGCGTTACGGAAACATCGTCGCGCCGCTCGAGGCGTCTCTGGTCCTGGCGTTGACGGCGCTGCTCGTGTGGCGCCAGAAGCTCATGTGGGAACGGGGGCTGATCCTCGTCGTGGCGTCCGTCCAGCTTGTGCCGATCATCGTCACGGGTGGGTTTCACGGCCTGCATGGGACTGGATGAGAGACGATGGTCTCGGTCGGTCTGCCGCCGATCCGGTCGCCGTCATTTCGCTCAGCATTGGTCAGGACACGAGTAAACGACCCTACTCTCGCCCATGACGCAGCCGACGTCTTCCGGGTGAAGAACACCGTCTCGACAGGGCTCTACTCGCCGGCAAGACATTTCGGTTCGCAGACGTCCGTATCTTCGGCGGCGAGGTCGGCCAGGATCGGGCAGTCGGGCCGGTGATCGCCGGCGCAGGCCTCGATCAGATGCGCGAGCGTCCTACGCATCTCGGCCAGTTCCGCCAGCTTGCGGTCGATCCGGTCGCGATGCTCAAGCGCGATCCGCTTGACGTCGGCGCTGGCCCGGTTGCGGTCCTCGTAAAGCTCCAGAAGGCACCGGCAGTCCTCGATGGAAAAGCCCAAGGACCGCGCGCGGCCAAGGAAAGCGAGCTTGTGCAGGTCGCTTTGGCGGAACGCGCGATAGCCGTTGCTGCTGCGCAGGGGCTGTACGAGGCCGATGTCCTCGTAGTAGCGGATGGTTTTCGCGGGCAATCCCGACAGCCGGGCGACATCTCCGATATTCATGCGCTCCTCCTCAATCTGCAGCGGTGCCCCAAGAACGCGAACTCCCGAGTGCTGCGGCCAGCGCCCGGTCGGCACGCGTGGCGCACGCGGCAAAAGAACAGCGTGCGATCGAAAGCACTGACCGGCCTGGCCGGCGACTTCGTTTCATTGCCGCTGACCCAAATAATCCTTCCACCCACTGTAAGGTCAATGGCGTTATTCGGAAAATACTGCTCCGCCGTCGGAACGGCCGCTTGACCTTCCCGCGCTGGAATGGCCGAAGCGGCCAAAAAGACAGGAGGTTGCCATGACCAGATTCGACGTTCCTGAGATGAGCTGCGGACACTGCACCGCGGCGATCCAGAAAGCGATCCGCATTGCCGATCCATTGGCGGAGGTGGACTGCGACCTCGCCGCGCGCGTGGTTTCGGTCGATAGCGCGCTCGATGACGAAACGCTCTTTATCGCCATGAAAGAGGCGGGCTACAACGCGACTGCACTCGGCACCGGCTGAACCGGTTGGCGACACATCGCAGGTCAGTCGGATGCGCGGCTGTCCTCCACGAGTTTCGCCAGTTCCTCGCGCGCGGCGAACCCGGCCAGGAGCGCCTCGCCGATCACGAAGGACGGCGTTCCCTGAAAGCCGAGCACCTGCGTCAGCCGCATCGAGGTCGCGATATGCGCGTCGATCTCGGGTGCCATCATGTCCTGCCGGAGCCGGTCGATATCGAGTCCGATCTCCGTGGCCACACGCAGGACCGAGGCTTCCTCGGCCCGGCCGTCCAGCTGCATCAGCGCCTTGTGGAAGTTCTCGTACTTGCCCTGCACGCGCGATGCCAGCGCGGCGCGCGCGGCGAAGACCGAGCCTTCGCCGAGGATCGGCCATTCCCGATAGACGAGCCGGATTCCGGGGTCGGCGGCGATCAGCGCCTCGACCTCGGGAGCGGCGCGGCGGCAATAGGGGCAGTTGTAGTCGATGAATTCGACCACCGTGACGTCGCCCTCGGGATTGCCGGTGACCGGCGCGTTCGGGTCGCGCTCGATCAGTTCGCGCTCGTTCGCCAGAACATCGGCCTTCGCGGCGACCTCGGCTTCGGCCTGGCGCTGCTGAAGGGCCGCGAGAGCCTCCATGACGATGTCGGGATTTTCCCGAATCGCCTCGTAGACCAGTTCCTTCACGCGCGCCTCGTCGAGCGCGTCGGCGTGCGCGGCGATCGGCATTGCGAAAGCCGCGGCGAGTAGGAGGCTTCGTAGCATCTCTGTCATTCGCCCATGTCTCCCTCAAGGCGCTCGGCCGCGGTCCGGGCCGCTTGAACCTCGCGCTGCCAGTCCGGCCATGTCGATTTGATATAGGCCAGGATGTCCCGGATCTGCCGATCGCTCAGCGCATCGGCAAAGCCCGGCATACCGCTGTCGAATTCCACACCCTGACGTGCAAGCGCCGCCTTGCCGCCCAGCTTGGTATAGCTGAACAACATGCCATCGCCGTGATGCCAGGTGTGGCCGGACTCGTCATGCGGTGGTGCCGGCAGGCGCCCGTCCGGCCCCGGCGCGCGCCAGTCGGGCTGGCCTTCGAGATCGGCACCGTGACAGGAAGCGCAGCTTTCGGCATAGAGCCGTTCGCCGGCCGCGATATCCACCTTGGCCGGCCGGCCCGGTTCGCCGCCCGCAAGGTACCACGCGGCTGCGGCGATCGCCGCGAGACTTCCGGCCAAGGCAATCGCCAGACGGGGTTTCATGCCGTCATCTCCAACCCGGGAAACGTCGCTGCGAAAGGCTCATTGCATGACCTTGTCCCGCGACGCGTTCCGCGGGGGCGTGTCAGTGAATGCCATTGGCCTTCTGAAGTTCGCGCACATAGCGTGCGATGTATTTGACGTCGGCCTCCGACAGCCCCTCGACCGGCGGCATGTTGCCGAAGTTCCAGTGATGCGACCGCACCCCATTCTTCGCTGCCAACACGAACGCGATATCCGAATGGTGGCCGGGTTCGTAGATCTTGTGAACCAGCGGCGGCGCGACGCCGTTCTGGCCGGCAGCATTGGCCCCGTGGCAACTGGCGCATTTCGCCTCATAGCCCCGCTTGCCGATCTCGGCTTCTGCGGAAAGCGCGCCCGGCAGCGCGACTTGCACGATCGCATCTCCCTTGGCGATGCCGCTGGTATCTGGGGGCGTCATCGAGTGCGTCTGGGGTTGCGGTTGCGGCGGTTTCATCGAATTCCAGACGAAGGCGCCGGCGCCGATGATAAAGAAGGCGAGGATCGCCCAGGCAGGTTTGTTCATGTCCTCTTCCGTCCGTTCCCTTCCGGTTTGTCCTCGTGTGAACCCGCGGGCACGGGTCGGTCGCACTCAGATCAGCTTGACCTGAGTGCCCACCGGGGTTCGCGCGAAGACCTCCGCGATCTGTTCATTGTAAAGCCCGATGCAGCCATTCGACGAGCGCCGGCCGATCTTGCGGGTATCGTTGGTGCCGTGGATCCGGTAGTACTGCCACGACAGGTATAGCGCATGGGTCCCGAGCGGATTGTCCGGCCCCGGCCCCACGTAATCCGGCCATTCGGGGTTGCGCTCCTTCATCGACGGCGTCGGTGCCCAACTCGGCCCGTCCACCTTTCGCACCACCTCGGTATAGCCGCGCCGGGTCAGTTCGTCGGTCAGCGGGACCGAGGTCGGATAAACCCGCATCTCGCCATCGGCCATCCAGTGCTGAAGGAGTCGCGCATTGGTGTCTGAAAGCAGTATTCCCTCTCCGAGCGCATCGAAATGATCGCGCCAGTCGTGCAGCTTGAAGGACGAGACGTTGCGACGGCTGAATGCCCCGACCGGGTCGAATTCCTGGGCGCGCAAGATGCTTGGCGAGGCGAGTGTTATCGTCGATGCGGATACCACAAGAAACCTCCGGCGATTCCAGTGCCGGTCACTCTGAGCTACCATGTCCTGCCTCTTCGTTCCGTTGCGTCGGGACTATTTGGCGATGAGCCAAGCGCCTTCCAGCGCTGGAGGGTCAATCACTTTCGGCAGTCCAAGGCGTGGAAAAGTGTCGCATCGACCTTTCGGCAGACGGACGTCGCAGGCCCGCAGCAGCCGCGGAAGCGGTGTCGACGCGAAGGCCGAACCAACTCGCGGCGTCACCCCTGCGGATAGAGAAAGACGCGCGCACCGATCGGCACGCGGTCATAGAGCTCCACGATCTGGTCGTTGACGAGGCGGGCGCAGCCGTTCGACACCGCGCGGCCGATGGTGGTGGGATCGTTCGTTCCATGAATCCGCAGCATCGTGTCGCCGCGCCCGGGCTCGAAAAGGTAGAGCGCCCGCGCGCCGAGGGGATTGTCGATCCCGCCCGGCATCCCGTCGGCGAATTGCGCATAACGGTCGGGTTCGCGCTCGATCATCTCCGCGGTCGGTTTCCAGCTCGGCCATTCCTTCTTGGCACCGACATTGAAGGCGCCGGCGTGATAGAGGCCGGGGCGTCCGATCCCCACGGTGTAGCGGATCGCCCGGTTGCCCTCCTGCGTGAAATAAAGCGCGAAGCGGCTCGGCAGCACATGGATCTCGTAGGGCGCGAAACCCGCGCGGATCGAGACTACGCGTGGCAGGAACTCATCCGGAAGCGTGTAACCGGGGTCAGGCGGATGCGCCCTTGCGGCGCCGCCCGGCATCGCGGTGGCGGCGGCCATCGTCATCATGAAAGTGCGTCTGTTCAAATCGGGGCCTTCCAAAAATCTCATGTCGTTCATACCGGGCACTGGTGCATCATCTATATCATCGACCGCCGCGCGCCCCGTCGCACCCGAGGCGGCTTGATTGAGCCGCAGGGGCCACGGGCCACGGCATTCCTCCCTTCATTGAAAACCGCATCTCCGGCCGGTCGATTCACAATCGAGTGAAGCGGCGCGGCACGATGCGTCAGGCGGCGGGCAAATCGAGCCTGACCTCCAGGCCGCCGCCAGCGCGGTTCCCGAGCGTGATCGTGCCACCATGCGCCTGGACGATGGTGCGCGCGATCGCCAGACCAAGCCCACTGCCGCCTGTCTCGCGCGAGCGCGACTTTTCCAGCCGATAGAATGGCTCGAACACCCGTTCCTGTTCGTCCTCGGGAATCCCTGCGCCGCGGTCGGAGACGCAGATCCGGATCACCTCACCGTCGCGCCGGGCGGTCACTTCCGCGCTGCCGCCATAGCGCAGGGCATTGTCGATCACGTTGCGCAGCGCACGGCGCATGGCCCGCGGCCGGATCCGCGCCATGAGCCCCGCCGGCGCGTCCAGCGCGAACTCCTTTGCCATGTCGGCGCGCAGTTGCCCGAGGTAGTCGCCGATCTCCACCTCCTCGGAGGGCTCGGCCGTCGCCACTCCTCGTGCGAAGGACAGCGTTGCCTCGACCATTCCGTGCATTTCATCGATGGAGGCGACCAGACGATCCCGGTTCTCTTCGTCCTCGACCATTTCCGCGCGCACCCGCATCGCAGTCAGCGGCGATTTCAGGTCATGGCTCAGCGCCGCGAGAAGCTGGGTCCGGTCGGCGATGAACCGGGTGAGGCGGGACTGCATCCGGTTGAACGCCTCGGTCAGATGGCGGACCTCTGACGGTCCCCGCGGCTCGATCGGCGCGACCCGCTCGCCGCGTCCCAGTCCCTCGGCCGCCGCCGAAAGATGCGTGAGCGGGCCGGTGATCCGGGCGAGGATGAACCAGCAGGCCGCGATCAGGAGAAGGGCCGCCGTCAGCGCGAAGCTGACCGCCTGCGCCCAGGGCCACTGCAGCGGCGGACGCTGGAACCTGGTGCCGACGTTCAGCCAGCGCCCGTCGGTCAGCGCGATCGACAGCCGCATCTCGACGCCGGAGAGCCCGCCCTGCATCATCGCCATGTGCATCGTGGCCATCTCCGGCGGCATATGCGGCATGGTCGGCATCGCCATCTGGAAATCGTGCAGTTCCACCCGGATCTCGCGCGGGTTGCCGGCCCGCATCAGGGTGCGGATCCGGCCCGCGACCGCGCCGCCGTCGCCATGATCGCCATGATCGACCTCGGGTCGATCGGACAGGCTGAACCGAACCAGCGGCGAATCCGCGGCGCGCAGGATCGAGGCGTGCAGACCGGCGGGCGCCTCTTCGATCAGCCGCGCTACATTGGCGGCGCGCCCCGCCGCTTCCAGCCCCTGCGCGGTCCGAAGGGCGAGGCTGCGTTCGTCCACGAATAGCCAGAGGCTGAATGCCTGCGCGATGGCGAGCGCGACGATGATCAGGAGCACGAGCTGGCCGCGTAGGCTGTCCACGAAGCGGCGCATCACGGCCGCTCCGTCACGTCCGTCGCCAGGCAGTAGCCGCCGCCGCGCACCGTGGTGATGATCTCCGGCCGGGCCGGGTCGTTCTCGAGCTTGCGCCTGAGCCGGCTCACTTGGTTGTCGATGGACCGGTCGAAGCTCTGCGCCGCGCGTCCGGCTGTCAAGTCGAGTAGCTGGTCCCGGCTCAGAACCATCCGGGGCCGTTCCAGCAGGACGGTGAGCAGCCGGAACTCCGCCGTCGTCAGGGTGGTCTCCGCCCCGTCCCTCGCGATCAGCACGCGCCGGTCGGTGTCGAGCTCCCAGTCGGCGAAGTCGACCCGGCGGCCGGAGAGCGCGCCGGCATGGAGCTCGGCCCGATCGGAGCGGCGCAGGATCGCCTTGATCCGGGCCAGGAGCTCGCGCGGGTTGAAGGGCTTGGGCAGATAGTCATCGGCGCCGAGTTCGAGCCCGACGATACGGTCGGTCTCCTCACCGAGCGCGGTCAGCATTAGGATCGGCACCTTGCCCTCGGCCGAGAGCCGGCGGCAGACCGAAAGCCCGTCCTCGCCGGGCATCATCACGTCGAGCACGATCAGGTCGAAATGGCCGGCCGCGAGTTTCGCATCCATCTCGGCGGCGTCGCGCGCGGAGCTGGCGCGCATCCCGTTCCTCTCCAGATACCGGCTCACGGCATCGCGGATCTCGCGGTGGTCGTCGACGACGAGAATATGAGGCGTTGCGTTCATGTCCCATTCCTATGCCATCGGAATGCGGTCTTTCACGGAAAATTGTCGCGGCGCGTCTCGGTCGGGGGTTTTGCGACAGACCGTTACAAATCTCCCGGCCCGTGGACATGGCAACGCGGAAATCGGCGGACATATGATGGCGACGCAATCCTGGACATGAGGTGATGTCATGAAACGCAAGTCTCTTCTCGCGATCGGGCTGATCGCTTTGACGGTCGGCGCCGGTTTCGCCTACGCCCACGGCGCGGACGATGAGGGCCGCGGCCACTTTCCCGGTCAGGGCATGATGATGCAGCCCGGCGGGTTCGGCATGATGGGCGGGCAAGGCCCGGCGGGCGGCATGGCCGGCATGGGCCAGATGGGCGACATGATGCAGATGATGATGCGCATGCACGGTCCGATGATGGGCGGCATGGAAATGCCCGGCGGCGTGATGGGGCCAATGGGCTTCGGCATGATGGGCGGTCAGTTCGCCGAGGGCTTCGACGCCGACGGCAACGGCACTGTCAGCTCCGAGGAGCTGCGCAGCGGGCTCGAAGGGCGGCTCGTCCAGTATGATGCCGACGGCGACGGTTCTCTGTCACTCACCGAGTTCGAGACGTTGCATGCGGCCATGATCCGCAACCTCATGGTCGACCATTTCCAAGCGCTCGACGAGGACGGCGACGGGGCGGTCACGAAGACGGAGATGACCGCTCCGGCCGACCGGCTGCAGCGGATGGAAATGCTGCGCAGCCAGGTCCAAGGCGGCACCGGCGGCCAGGGCACCGGCGGCGGTATGATGATGGACAGCAACTGAGCGGTTCCGGACACCAGCTTCCAGGCCGGTGTCCGCTGCGCTCCTGCGGGAGATAAGCGATGATGGGATTTGGATTTGGCGGCCTTTGGATGCTGCTCTTTGCCGTGCTGGTCATTCTCGCGATCGCGGCGCTGGTGAAATACCTCAGCAAATGAAGGGACCGATGAGATGGCTTACACTTTCGACCGGCTGATTCCCGACGCCGACTTCGACGACGTTGACCGGCGGGTGCGGGCGGCGCTTGTGGACAAGGGCTTCGGCATCCTCACCGAAATCGACGTCAAGGCGACGATGAAGAAGAAGCTCGACGTCGAGATGGAGCCCTACCGCATCCTCGGCGCCTGCAACCCGAAGATGGCTCACAGTGCGCTGGCGATGGAGCCGCGGGTGGGCGCGATGCTGCCCTGCAATGTGATCCTGCGCAAGGTCGCGGCGGGCGTCGAGGTCAGCGCCATCGACCCGGTCGCCTCGATGGCCGCAATCGACAATGACGAGCTGAAACAGGTCGCCGCCCAGGTCCGGGAGATGCTGGCCGATGCGATCCGGGCGGCATGACGGGCCATGCGCAGCGGGTGCGACGGTGCCGGCGCCGGAAACGCGGTTGTTGTTCTGATTGCGGATCAGGTCGCGGTGTCGGGCGCAACCCGGGGCTCGCTGCGCGTTCGTGAATCATGACGCACATCAAGGCAGCGCGGCACTTGCCAAGGTATAAGACCCTGTGAAAGCGTTGTGAAACATGTGGATTTGGCTGCAAAAAAGTGGGTCGGAGGGACGGCGGTTGCGCGCCACGCTCCTGCTGGCGCTTGTGGCCGCCCTGTTCTTCGGAACGGTTGCCGACGCTTTCCACCTGCATGAGGCCCACGCCTCTGCTACCCAAGTTCAAATGGACGACGCGGGCACAGACGAGAGTACCGGCCAACTGACCGGCAGTTTTGACTGCGGCATTCATCCGGGCTGTTCAGCGGCCCTGATCCCCGACACATCGACGATGGCGGGCATTATTCTCATCGGCGGTAGAGAGCCGATGACCGGGAATTGGCTGCCTTCAGTGGTCGAAGCTGAGCCCTACCACCCACCGATCATCTTCTGAGCTTCTTCATCGCTCGGCACAGCGTGCGCCGTGCCGTGATCATCGGCGTTTCGTTGGCCGAGATCGCTTCGGAAAGTCAGGAGATCATAGATGCTCGCGACCCTGATCGCGCCCGGCACTGAGCTCATTCCTGCGTCGCAGATGCGTGGCGCCCTCAGCCTTGTCTCTTCTGGCTGGTGGGGCCCCGAACCCCAAAGGGGAATACAATGAGACACCTCAATCATGTCATGCCAGCGCTCGGCCTTTTGTTCATCGCTCTGCCTGCGGTGGCAGAGACTCGGATGGTCTTCATTCCCGAGGGCAGCGCCAATTCCATTCTGATGGTCGGCGCCGATGCCGGGGAAACAGTGCGGCGGATCGAAGGCATTGAGGCGGTCCACGGACTGTCGGGGGCGCCCGGCGCGCCCTACCTCGTGGCCGGAAGCTATGCCGAGACCCCGCGTGACGACATTGCGGGGATGGAGCAACCCGAAGGCGTCTCCTCCGACGATCATGCCGCCCATCATGAACCCGCGGCGAAGCCGCTCGGTCCCAAAGATGCCGGGCTCAGCATCGTCACGATCCTCGACGTCTCGAACGGCGACATCCTGCGTCGGATCGAGGTGCCGGGCGCGGTCCATCACACGGCGGTGTCGCCCGATGGCCGTTTCGCCGTCGCGACCCATCCGGCTGGCGAGGGGATCTCGGTGATCGACCTCTCCGGGTTTAGCGTGACGGGCTATGTGGCGACCGGCGCGATGCCCAACTATGCCATGTTCGGGACCGATCCGGCGCTCGTCTATGTCTCGAACACCGGCAACGGCACGATCAGCGAGGTTGATCTGACCCGCGGCATCGTCCGGCGCAACATGATCGTGGAAGGAGCGCCGGAACATCTGGCGATCGACGTCGGTGCCGGCCGGCTCTACGTCGCCGATACGGATGCCGGCAGGGTCGTGGAACTGGCGCTGACCGATGGCACGACGCAGAGAACCTTCGCTATCGGCGGCGAGATACACGGGATCGGACTGTCGGATGATGGCACGACGCTTTTCGTTGCGGGGCGTGGCGCAGGCAAGCTCACCGCGGTCGATCTCGCCTCGGGCGAGACGCGCGAGACGGCGCTGGCGCCAGAACCCTACCACCTGACCGTGATCCCCGGCACCGGAACGCTCTTCGTCTCGAGCCGTGCCGAGCCGAAAGTGTGGATAATCGACGCCACGACGCTCGCCGAGCGTGGCGTCATTCCGGTCGAGGGCGAAGGACACCAGATGGTGGCGCTCCCCTGAACCGGAGGATGGGCAAGGGAGAGGAGACAGACCATGCCGAAACACACCAGCCCGACGCTCCGTTTCCTCGGCGCCGCGGGAACCGTCACGGGCTCGCGCTACCTCGTCGAGGTGGGCGGCCGCCGCATCCTGATCGACTGCGGGCTGTTCCAAGGATTCAAGAACCTGCGGCAGCGCAACCGCAAGCCGTTCCCGGTGCGCCCTGCCTCGATCGACACGGTGCTTCTGACCCATGCCCATCTCGACCATTCCGGCTATCTGCCGGCGCTGATCCGCGCCGGCTACCGGGGCGAAGTCCTATGCACCGAGGCGACGGCGGAGCTTTGCGGCCTGATCCTGCCCGACAGCGGCCACATCCAGGAAGAAGAGGCGCGCTTCGCCCGCCGGCACGGCTATTCTAAGCACAAGAACCCCAAGCCGCTCTACACTCAGGCCGATGCCGAGGCGGCGCTCGAGAGCTTCCGGACGGTCAGCTTCGATACACGGATCGACCTCGGCGACGGGATCGGCGCCGAGTTCATCCCGGCCGGGCATCTGCTTGGCGCGGCGCAGATTCGGCTTGAGGTCGGCGGAACAACGATCCTGTTCAGCGGCGATCTCGGGCGGCAGGCCGACGCGCTGATGCGGCCGCCCAGGCCGTTCGCCGGCGCCGACGTCCTAATCTGCGAATCCACCTACGGCAATCGCCGCCACGCCGATAGCAACGCCGAAGCCGAGCTTGCGCCGATCCTGAAACGCGTGCTCGGACGCGGCGGCACGATCCTCATTCCCGCCTTCGCGGTCGGCCGCGCACAGGGGATCATGTATCACATCGCAAGGCTGCAAAAGCGCGGCGAGATCCCTTACGTTCCGCTCTACCTCAACAGCCCGATGGCGGTGGACGCGACCGAGATCTACCACGGCCATCACGAGGAGCACCATGCGACCTGGGAGGATTGCCTGGCGATGTTCAAGATCGCCAAGCGGGTCAACACGGTCGCGCAATCCAAGGAGCTGAATACCCGCCGGGGGCCGATGATCATCGTCTCGGCGAGCGGAATGCTGACCGGCGGCCGGATCCTGCATCACCTCGCCAGCTTTGGCGGCGATGCCCGCAACGCGATCCTGCTCTCGGGCTTCCAGGCCGGCGGCACCCGTGGCGCGGCGCTGGCCGCCGGCGCCGACCACCTGCGCATGTTCGGCCGCGATTTTCCGATCGAGGCGGAGGTGGTCCAGCTCGAATCTTTTTCCGGCCATGCCGATGCCGAGGAGCTTCTCGCCTGGATGCGGGCCGCGCCCCATGCGCCACGCATGACCTATCTCACCCATGGCGAGCCGGAGGCCTCGGACCGGCTGCGCTGGCGGGTCGAGCACGAGCTGGGCTGGCCGGCCCGGGCGCCCGAGCATCTCGAAACCATCCGACTGGACCATCCAAGATGACCGCAACCGACACCAGCCTGCACCTCGTCCGCGCCGGGATCGACACCTATCGCCAGCCGGTCGTCTACATGCGCGAGGATTGCCATGTCTGCCGCGCCGAGGGGTTCGCCGCCCTGACACGGATCGGGGTCACGCTCGGCCCGAAATCGATCATCGCGACGCTCAATGTCGTCACCGAGGCAGGCTGGTTGCCCGCGGATGCGGCGGCGCTATCGGAAGCCGCCTGGGCGCTCTTGCAGCCGCGTCCCGGCGACCGGGCCACATTCGCGCATCCCGAACCGCCGGCATCGGATTCGGCGATCCGCGCCAAGGTCTATGGGCGGGAGCTGACCGAGGCCGACTTCGCCGCGATCATCGGCGACATCACCGACCGCCGCCTGTCCGAATTGCAGATGGCCGCCTTCGTCACCGCCTGTGCCGGCGATGGGCTGAACATTGCCGAGACGATCCGCCTCACGCGCGCGATGCAGCGCGCGGGCGAGACGCTCGACTGGGGCGGCGCCAAGATCTACGACAAGCACTGCGTCGGCGGCCTGCCCGGAAACCGCACGACGCCGATCGTCGTGGCGATCGTCGCCGCGGCCGGGCTGATGATCCCCAAGACCTCTTCGCGCGCGATCACCTCGCCGGCGGGCACCGCCGACACGATGGAGGTCATGGCGCCGGTGGCGCTCGACATCCCAGCGCTGCGGCGCGTGGTCGAGGCCGAGGGCGGCTGCGTGGTCTGGGGCGGTAATCTGGCGCTCAGCCCGGCCGACGATCTGCTGATCCGGATCGAGCGGCCGCTCGATTTCGACAGCGACGGCCAGCTCGTGGCGAGCGTGCTGTCGAAGAAGGCCGCGGTCGGCGCGCACCGCGTGCTGATCGACGTGCCGGTCGGGCCGACCGCCAAGGTACGCTCAGCCGCGGCGGCGGCATCGCTTGCGCAGCGGCTCGCGGCGGTGGGTGAGGCGGTCGGGCTTTCGGTTGCGGTCCATCAGAGCGACGGCACGGTTCCGGTCGGCCGCGGCATCGGCCCGGCGCTCGAGGCGCGCGACGTGCTGGCGGTGCTGCGGCGCGACGCGGACGCGCCCGCCGACCTCCGCGGCCGCGCGCTCGATCTCGCGGGCGCGCTTCTCGATCTGAGGCCGGACGCCGCCGCGGGCACCGGCAGGGCCCGCGCCGCATCGCTTCTGGACAGCGGCGCGGCCGAGGCGAAGTTCATGGCGATCTGCGCCGCGCAGGGCGGCTTTCGCGAACCGTCGGAGGCGGGTCACCTGGCGGTCGTGACCTCTGCCACGGCCGGGCGGCTGGCCGCGATCGACAACCGCCGCATCGCACGGATCGCCAAGCTGGCCGGGGCGCCAGGGCGAAAGATGGCGGGCGTGCGGCTGCTGGCCCGACCCGGCGACCTGCTGGGGCGCGGCGCGCCGCTTTTCGAGATCCATGCCGAGACGCCGGGGGAGCTCGACTACGCGCGGAGCTACGCCGAAGCCCAGGCCGATGTCTTCGAGCTGCGGGAGTGACCATGCCAATGATCCTGATCCCCTTCCCCGAGATGGTGCCGATGGCCCGCGAAATCGCGCCGGTCCTCGGCGCCGAGGTGCAGCCGCTGGCGCTGCACCACTTCCCCGACGGCGAGACGCTCGTGACCCTCGGCAGCGATCCGGGACGGCACGACGTCGCGGTCCTGGCCACGCTGCGTGATCCCGACCGGCTGGCGCTGCCCCTGCGCTTCGCCGCCGCCACCGCGCGCGAGATGGGCGCCCGCCACGTCGGGCTGATCGCGCCCTATCTCGCCTATATGCGCCAGGATGCGCGGTTCCACGAGGGCGAGGCCGTCAGCGCCCCGATCTTCGCGCGCTTTCTGGCCGAGAGCTTCGACTGGATCGTCACCGCCGATCCGCATCTGCATCGCAACCCGACGCTGGAGACGCTGTTTCCGATCCCCGCCCAAACCGTCGCGACCGCGCCGCTTCTCGCGGACTGGATCGCCGCCAATGTCCCCGACGCCGTGATCCTCGGCCCCGACAGCGAAAGCAAGCAATGGGTGGCCGAGGTCGCGCGGCGCGCCGGCCGGCCCTACGAGGTGCTGCGCAAGATCCGCACCGGCGACCGGCAGGTCGAGATCGGCATCCCCGACAGCCCCGCGCTGATGTCCGCAACGCCAGTCATCCTCGATGACATCGCATCTTCCGGGCGGACGCTGGTCCGGACGCTGGAGCGCCTGAATGAGGTGGGCGCCCGGCCGCCGGTCTGCATCGTGATCCACGCCGTCTTCGCCGAGGGCGCCGAGAAAGAGATCCTCCGCGCCGGGGCCGCACAAATCGTCAGCACCGATTCGATCCCGCATTCGACCAACGCGATCGGCATCGCCGCGCTGCTGGCCGGGGCAGTCACCGACCTCTGCAGAACCCTTGACCTTCCAGCGGCTGGAAGCCCCACATTGACCGGGACCAGTACGAGAGGACACCGAAATGACTGACCGTCGCGCCCTCCACCTCGTCGCCACGACAGGTTCGGACGATCCGGCTCCCGAAGGCTCCGAAGGAACCGTCCATACCTGCCCGATGCATCCCGAGATCCGGCGGACGGAGCCGGGCGACTGCCCGAAATGCGGGATGCACCTCGTCCCCGAAGGGTCTGCCGAGGCGAGCGAAGGCCACGCGCACCATCAAGATGACCGCGCAGCGCCGCAGGACAGCCGCTATGACAGCGTCCCCGCCGGATATTCCGGCCCGGTCTACACCTGCCCGATGCATCCCCAGGTCCGGCAGACCGATCCTGGGTCCTGCCCGATCTGCGGCATGGGGCTGGAGCTGGAATCGGCGGCGATGGCAGACGGTCCGAACCCCGAACTCGTCGACTTCACGCGGCGGTTCTGGGTTGGCGTCGCGCTTTCAGTGCCCCTGCTGATTCTGACGATGGCGCCGATGCTGGGCTTTCCCGGCATACGCCACATCTTCGGCGAGCGCGCGACGCAGTGGATCGAACTGATCCTCGGCACGCCGGTCGTGCTCTGGTGCGGCTGGCCGTTCCTGGTGCGCGGCTGGAACTCGTTCCGGCGCTGGAACCTGAACATGTTCTCGCTGATCGCGATGGGGGTGAGCGCCGCGTGGATCTTCAGCGTCGTCGCCGTTCTGGCGCCCGACATCTTCCCCGAAGGCTTCCGCGACAGCCACGGCAATGTCGGAGTCTATTTCGAGGCCGCGGCGGTGATCGTCACGCTGGTGCTCCTGGGCGAAGTGCTGCAATTGCGCGCACTCGGCCAGACCAGCCAGGCGATCAAGCAGCTCCTCGCGCTTGCGCCCAACACGGCACTGCGCGTCGAGG
>JBFKMA010000009.1:0-16491 GCA_041630175.1 Albidovulum sp. | reverse complement strand
CGCGCGGCTCCATTCCGGCGACCTCTCGGTCTGGTCGGCGATGGGCGAGCAGCTCCGCCGCCTGCGCGAGCTTGGCATCCCCTACGACGTGACGCCCGGCGTGCCCTCCTTCGCGGCTGCCGCCGCCGCCTTGGGCGCGGAACTGACGCTGCCGGGCGTCGTGCAGTCGGTGGTGCTGACCCGCACCTCGGGCCGCGCGACCTCGATGCCGCCGGGCGAGACGCTGGAGAACTTCGCCAAGACCGGCGCGGTGCTGGCGATCCACCTCTCGGTCCACGTGCTTGACCGCGTGGTGGCGGAACTGACCCCGCATTACGGCGCCGACTGCCCCGTGGCGGTGATCTGGCGCGCGAGCTGGCCCGACCAGCACATCGTCCGTGCGACGCTCGCGACGCTGGAGACCGCCGTCGGTGCCGAGATGGAGCGCACTGCGCTGATCTTCGTCGGCCGCTCGATCGGGGCCGAGGACTTCGACGAAAGCCGGCTCTATGCCGGCGATTACGACCGCCGTTACCGCCCGGTCGGCACCCATCCGAGGTTCCCGGACACGCAATGATCCCGCCCGGACTCATCATCTCCGCCCCCGCCTCGGGCACCGGCAAGACCACGCTGATGCTGGGGCTGCTGGGCGCGTTTCGCGCCGAGGGGCTCGCGGTCCAGCCGTTCAAGTCGGGACCGGACTATATCGACCCGGCCTTCCACCGCGCCGCCTCGGGGCGGTTCTCGGTCAATCTCGACAGCTGGGCGATGAGCGAGGCCCGCATCGCCGGGCTGATCGGCGCGGCGGGCGGCGCGGACCTGGTGCTGGCCGAGGGTTCGATGGGGCTTTTCGACGGCGTGGCGCGGGCGGGCGAGACCGGCACCGGCGCTTCGGCAGACCTCTCGGCGCTGACCGGCTGGCCGGTGGTGCTGGTCCTCGACGTCTCGGGCCAGGCGCAGTCGGCGGCGGCGGTGGCGAAGGGTTTCGCCTCGATGCGGCCGGATGTGACGGTCGCGGGGGTGGTCCTCAACCGCGTGGCCTCGCCCCGGCACGAGGCGCTGGTGCGCGCCGGGATGGAGACTGCCGGCATTCCGGTCTTCGGCGCGCTGCCGCGCCGCGCCACGATCGAGATGCCCGAGCGGCATCTCGGCCTCGTCCAGGCCGAAGAGACGCCGGAACTCGACCGGATCATCGCCGACGCGGCGGACTTCGTGGCCGGACATCTCGACCTCGCGGCCTTGCGCGCGGCGGCGGGGGCGACGCGGGTCGCGCCCGGCCAGCCGGTCGCGGTGACGCCGCCCGGCCAGCGCATCGCGCTCGCCCGCGACGCGGCCTTCTCCTTCGTCTATCCGCATCTGATCGACGCCTGGCGCGCGGCGGGGGCCGAGATCCTGCCGTTCTCGCCCCTGGCCGACGAGGCCCCGGACGACAGCGCCGATTGCTGCTGGCTGCCGGGCGGCTACCCGGAACTGCATGGCGGCAGGCTCGCCGCCGCCGCGCGCTTCCGGCAGGGCCTGCGGCGATTCGCGGAAACCCGCCCCGTGCACGGCGAATGCGGCGGCTACATGGCGATGGGCGCCGGTCTGGTCGACCGCGAGGGCCAGCGCCACGAGATGGCCGGGCTTCTCGGCCTCGTCACCTCGTTCGAGAAGCGGAAGATGCATCTCGGCTACCGGCTCGCCGAGCTTGCGGCGCCGGTTCCCGGTCACGCCACTGGCGCGCGGCTGCGCGGCCACGAGTTTCACTACTCGACGATCCTCGACCAGCCGGATATGGCGCTGGCGCGGGTCGTGGACGCCAATGGCGATGCGGTTCCCGAAACCGGATCGCGCCGCGGCCTCGCCACCGGCACCTTCTTCCACCTGATCGCGGAGGCGTCATGAGCGGGTTTGTCAGTTTCGTCTCCTCCGGACCCGGCGATCCGGAACTGCTGACGCTGAAGGCCGTGGACCGGCTGCAGAACGCCGATGCGGTGCTCTTCGACGATCTCTCCTCGGGCCCGATCCTCGCCCATGCCCGCGAGGGCGCCGACATGGTCGGCGTCGGCAAGCGCGCCGGCCGCGCCTCGCCGAAGCAGGACCATGTCAGCCGGCTCCTCGTCGATTACGCGAAGTCCGGCGCGCGCGTGGTGCGGCTGAAGTCGGGCGACAGCGGGCTTTTCGGCCGGCTCGAGGAAGAGATCACCGCCTGCCGCGAGGCCGGAATTGACTACGAGATCATCCCCGGCGTGACTTCGGCGATGGCGGCGGCGGCGGCGGCGGGGATTCCGCTGACCCGGCGGCTGACGGCGCGGCGCGTGCAGTTCGTCACCGGCCATGACGTCACCGGCGCGCTGCCCGAGGACCTCAACATCGCCGCGCTCGCCGATCCGACGGCGACGACGGTGGTGTTCATGGGCAAGCGCACCTTCGCCGAGCTTGCCCGCCGCCTGCAGGGCGCCGGCATGTCGCCCGAGACCCCGGCGCTTCTGGCCGAAAGCGTGTCCACGCCGGCCGAGAAGATCGTGCGCGGCACGCTCGCCACGATGGAGGCGCTGATCGCCGCCGAGGCCGCCGACGGCCCGGCGCTGATCCTGCTCGGCCCGCTCGCGGAGGGCAGATGACCGCGATCACCGTGACCGTCTGCCGCTCCTGCCCTTCCGGGCAGGCGGGACTCGCGGCGCGGCTCGGCGCGGCGGTGGCCGAAGCGGGGCTCGCGGCCGAGCTGCGCGAAACCGACTGCATGTCGGGCTGCACCCGGCCCTCGACGGTCGCGTTCCGCGCCGCGGGCAAGACCGCCTATCTCTTCGGCGAGATCACCGAGGACGACATCCCGAATCTCGTGACCTTCCTGCGCCTCTACGCCGAAGCCCCGGACGGCAATCTCGCCGATGCCCGCCCGCTCGGGACGCTCCGGGAAAAGGCGATCGCGCGCATTCCGGGCTGAAGAAGGTCGCTATCGGCACGCCTTTTGGCGCTATTGCGCCTTGACCCGAATCCCAACCTGCTGGCAGATGGAAGCTGCATGGTGTCCGATCGGCGCAAAGCGTCCGGACCGAAACGGGAATGGGGAAGGGTGGACCAAAGGCGGCACCCGAAGCCCCAACCGCCCCCGCGACTGTGAGCGGCGAGCGGCTTTCCAACGGCCACTGGGGAGGACTTGCCCCGGGAAGGCGGAAGGCGCGCAGTGACCCGCAAGTCAGGAAACCGGCCATGTGGGAAGGCAACAAGAACGCCGTCGGGTGTGACGGCTAAGGAGAGACAGATGACTGCAACGACCCATTCCGCCGCCAAGACCTCCTCTGGGCTTCTGTCCGTGGTTTTCGTCGCGCTCGTCGGCGCGACCATGCTGTTCGTCGCGGGCCATGCCCAGTCGGCGACCCTGCACGATGCCGCGCATGACATGCGCCACGCGACCGGCTTCCCCTGCCACTGAGCAGGGCTGACGGTCTGAAACAATGATTCAACGCATGCTGGCCGGCGGGCTTATCGCCGGCTTTGCAGCGGGGCTGCTTGCGGCTCTGCTGCATTTCGCTTTCATCCAGGAGCTGATCCTTCTGGGTGAGGAATATGAAACCGGTGCGATCACGCATTTCGCCGGAGCGGGCGAGGCGGCAGAGGCCGCAAGCCACGACCACGCCGACGCCGAGGCGGCGCACGACCACGCCGACGCCGAGGGTGAGGGCGGGGACTCCGCCGTCACCCGCAATGCGCTGACGGTGCTCTTCACCGGGCTCATCTATGCGAGCTACGGGCTGATCCTCGTCGCGGGCTTCGCCCTGGCCGAGCATTTCGGCCGCAAGGTCTCCGCGCGCGATGGCGTGCTCTGGGGCATCGCCGGCTTTGTCGCGCTGCAACTCGCCCCGGCGATGGGCCTCGCCCCGGAACTGCCCGGCTCGGTCGCGGCCGACGTCACGGAACGGCAGATCTGGTGGTACGGCACGGTTCTGGCCACCGGTGGAGGGCTTGCGCTCCTGGCCTATGGTGGCAATGTCGTCGCGGCGCTGATCGGTATCGCGCTGTTGGCGGCGCCGCATGTGATCGGCGCGCCGCTTCCCGAAGGGTTCCACGGCGTCGCGCCGCCTGAGGTCGCCGGTGAATTCTCGGCCCGCGTCCTCGGCGTCGGCCTGGTGGCCTGGGCGGCGCTCGGCTGGTTCTCGGCCCGGCTCTGGGTCGGCAAGGCGGCCTGACCGGTCGCGGTCACGAAACCGGGCCCCGCGCATGGCAATGTGCGGGGCCCTTTGCTATCGAGCGGCCAGCGGCGGCAAGGGGGACATATGATCGAGCTTCTTCTGATCGGCATCGGCACCGGCAATCCCGACCACCTGACGCTGCAGGCGATCAAGGCGCTGAACAGCGCCGATCTCGTGCTGATCCCGAAGAAGGGCGAGACCAAGGCCGACCTGGCCGAACTGCGCCGGGCGATCTGCACCGAGGTCATCACCAATCCCGCGACCCGGATCGCCGCGTTCGACCTGCCGAAACGCGATGCCGGCAATCCCGACTACCGCGCCGGGGTCGATGACTGGCACGACGCCATCGCCGGGGTCTGGGCCGACGCGATCCGGGCCGAGCTCGGGTCGTCGGGGCGGGTCGCGCTCCTGGTCTGGGGCGATCCGTCGCTCTATGACAGCACGCTCCGGATCGCCGGCCGCGTCGGGCGCGACCTGGCGCTGACGGTGCGGGTGATCCCCGGCATCACCTCGCTCCAGGCGCTGACCGCGTCCCACGCGATCCCGATCAACGAGATCGGCGCGCCCTTCGTGGTCACCACCGGCCGGCGCCTGCGCGAGGAAGGCTGGCCCGTGGGCGTCGACACGCTGGCGATCATGCTCGACGGCGAATGCTCGTTCCAGTCGGTCGCGCCCGAGGGCGTGACGATCTGGTGGGGCGCCTATGTCGGCATGGAGGAGGAGATCACGCTCTCCGGGCCGCTCGCCGAGGTCGCGCCGAAGATCGTCGCCACCCGCGCCGAGGCGCGGGCGCGACATGGCTGGATCATGGATATCTACATCCTGCGCCGCGGCTGAGCCGCGCGGCATCCGCGCCTCAGGCCCGGTGATAGGGCGCGCCGGCGAGGATCGAGGCGGCGCGGTAGAGCTGCTCGGCGAGCATCACCCTGACCAGCATATGCGGCCAGACCATCTGCCCGAGCGAGATCGCCCGCTCCGCCCCGGCCCGCAGCGCCGGGGCGAGCCCGTCCGCGCCGCCGATCAGGAAGGCCACGTCCTGCCGCCCCGCATCGCGCCATTGCCCGAGCATGGCGGCGAAATCCGGCGAGGACATCGTCCGCCCGCGCTCGTCGAGAACCACGAGAACCGCGCCCGAAGGGACCGCGCGCGACAGGAGCGCCGCCTCGGCCTCCATGCCGCCGCCCTTCTTGTCCTCGACCTCGTGCACGGAAACCGGGCCGAGGCCAAGGGCCCGGCCCGTCCTGTCGAACCGTGTGAGGTAATCGTCGGTCAGCGCACGTTCGGGGCCGGCCCGCAGCCGGCCCACCGCGCAGATATGGACCCGCATCAGATCCGGTGGGCAGGCGCCCCGCCGGCAGCGGTCATCCACATCTTCTCGAGCTGGTAGAACTCGCGCACTTCGGGGCGGAAGACGTGCACGACGACGTCCTGGCTGTCGATCAGCACCCAGTCGCCGGCATCCTTGCCTTCGATCTTGCAGGTCCGGCCGAAGTCCTGCTTCAGCCGCTCCACGAGCTTCTCGGCGATGGCGCCGACCTGGCGCGAGGACCGCCCCGAGCAGACGACCATGTAATCGGCGACCGAGGAGCGGCCGCGGAGATCGATCGTCACCACGTCTTCGGCCTTGTCGTCGTCGAGGGAGGAAAGGATCCGTGCGAGCAACGCATCGCTTTGGACATCGGTGGGCTTCGCCGTCATTGGCACCGGCCCCGCGGCCCGGGAAGCGGCCGCCTTTGCAGAGTGAAACAGGACATCGTCCTCCTGGGTTGCGCGCCGACCTGGACCCCGGCGCTGGCCATGTCCCTAAGGTAGCATCGCGATAGTAGAATCTCAATGTGGCGACTTTCGGACGTCAGTCCGGCGGCGTCTCCGCGCGCGCCGCGGTCGCGACGGTCGAACCCTCGAGCAGCTTCACCTCGCGCTGCGGGAACGGGATCGAGATTCCGTGCTCCTGGAACGCGTCCCAGAGCGCGAGATAGACATTGCCGCGGATATTGGTCAGCCCGTCGGTCGGGTCGCGGATCCAGAAGCGCAGGATGTAGTCGACCGAACTGTCGCCGAAGCCGGTGATGTGGCAGACCGGCGGCTTGAACGACAGCACGCGATCCACGCTCTTGGCCGCCTCGATGGCGATCTTGCGGACCTTGTGGGGATCGTCGGAATAGGCGGTGCCGAAGAAGATGTCGAGCCGCACGAACTCGTTGGAATGCGACCAGTTCACCACCTGTCCGGTGATCAGGTCCTCGTTCGGGATCAGGTATTCGCGCCCGTCGCGGGTGACGACCGAGACGTAGCGCGCACCCAGCGCCTCGATCCAGCCGAACGTGTCGCCGAGCGAGATCACGTCGCCGGGCTTCACCGACTTGTCCATGAGGATGATCACCCCCGAGACGAGGTTCGACACCACCTTCTGCAGGCCGAAGCCGAGGCCGACGCCGATCGCGCCCGACAGCACCGTAAGGCCGGTGAGGTCGAAGCCGACCGCCTTCAGCCCGATGAAGAAGGCCGCGAAGTAAAGCACGATCTGCAGGAACTTGACGGTCAGCACCCGCATCGAGGGGCTGATGTCCTCGTTCTCGCCGATCCGATGGGCGGCGGTCTGCGACAGGAGCCGGGCGCCGAAGAACAAAAGCCCGGTGACGAGGATCGCCTTCAGGACCGCCAGCAGCGTCAGCCGGAAGTCGCCGAACTCGATCGCGACCCCGTCGAGGAACGCTGCGGTCTCGTCGAGGTAGCCGATATAGTAGAGCGTGACATAGACCGTCAGGCCCCAGCTCACGATGCGCCTGAGAAAGCGGTTCTTCACGACCTGCGAGGCGAGCCGGATCAGGAACCAGGCCGTGGCGATGGTGGCGGCCAGCACCAGGAGATAGCGCCGCGAGGGGAAGGCGTAGATCGACGCGAAGATGCCCGATGCCGTCCAGGCCAGAAGCGCGAACAGCCAGAGCTGCATCCGGTTGAGCAGCACGAGAAGCCAGCGCAGCTGCCATTTCGGCCGCCCGGAGAGCGAGCGGATCCATTCCTCGTAGCGCGGCCCGAGCCAGCGCTTGAGCAGCCAAGCGAGCACGGCGCAGCCGATGAGAACGATGACCTGCGGGAGTTGCACCGGCAGGGTCAGCACGCTCAGGTTCAGCAGGATCGTGTCCCACAGAGCCAGGAGGGACTCATTAAGGCTCTCGAACTCGGTATCCATTGGGCCCCGCTCACGCTTCTGATACTTTGTGCCAGCAAGGCGGGCGTGCTGGCAAGCGGACTGCGGAGACTTGCGAGACTCAGGACGGCGGTGTATCTGCAACGCCGATGAAGCGCATTTTCGACATGGACGACCGCGCGCGCCTGCCCTGGCGCTTTTTCGGTGCGACGCTCAGCGTACTCGCCCGCGCCTGAACCCATGCGCGCCGGCGCGATTGTCTCTGCCCTTCCCTCAACAGCCCAACGGGAGCGGACCGATGTCCCCCAAGACCCTCTATGACAAGATCTGGGATGCCCATGTCGTCGATACCCAGGACGACGGAACCTGCCTTCTCTATATCGACCGCCACCTCGTCCACGAGGTGACCTCGCCGCAGGCCTTCGAGGGCCTGCGCATGGCCGGCCGCAATGTGCGCGCGCCGGAAAAGACCATCGCGGTGCCCGATCACAACGTGCCCACCACGCTCGACCGCGAGAAGGGGATCGAGAACGAGGAAAGCCGCATCCAGGTCGAGGCGCTCGACAGGAACGCCAAGGATTTCGGCATCAACTACTACCCGGTGAACGACATCCGCCAGGGCATTGTCCACATCGTCGGGCCGGAGCAGGGCTGGACCCTGCCGGGCATGACGGTGGTCTGCGGCGACAGCCACACCGCGACGCATGGCGCCTTCGGCGCGCTGGCGCACGGCATCGGCACCTCGGAGGTCGAGCACGTTCTGGCGACGCAGACGCTGATCCAGAAGAAGTCGAAGAACATGAAGGTGGAGATCACCGGCAAGCTGCGTCCCGGCGTCACCGCCAAGGACATCACGCTTTCGGTGATCGGCGAGACCGGCACCGCCGGCGGCACCGGCTATGTCATCGAATATTGCGGCGAGGCGATCCGCGACCTGTCGATGGAAGGCCGCATGACGGTCTGCAACATGGCGATCGAGGGCGGCGCGCGGGCCGGGCTGATCGCGCCGGACCAGACCACGTTCGACTACGTCAAGGGCCGCCCGCACGCGCCGAAGGGCGCGCAGTGGGAAGCGGCGATGAGCTGGTGGCGCACGCTCTATTCCGACGCCGACGCGCATTGGGACAAGGTGCTGACGATCCCCGGCGAGGACATCGCCCCGGTCGTGACCTGGGGCACCAGCCCCGAGGACGTGCTGCCGATCACCGGCGCGGTGCCGCATCCGGAGGATTTCCGCGGCGGCAAGGTCGCGGCGGTGCAGCGCTCGCTCGACTATATGGGGCTGGAGCCGGGCACGAAGCTGACCGACATCAAGATCGACACCGTGTTCATCGGCTCCTGCACCAATGGCCGGATCGAGGACCTGCGCGCCGCGGCGGCGATCCTCAAGGGCAAGAAGATCAAGGACGGCATGCGGGCGATGGTGGTGCCGGGTTCGGGCCTCGTCCGTGCCCAGGCCGAGGAAGAGGGGCTGGCGCAGATCTTCATCGACGCCGGCTTCGAATGGCGGCTCGCGGGCTGCTCGATGTGTCTGGCGATGAACCCCGATCAGCTCTCGCCCGGCGAGCGTTGTGCTGCGACCTCGAACCGCAATTTCGAGGGCCGGCAGGGCCGCGGCGGGCGCACGCATCTGATGAGCCCGGCGATGGCGGCGGCGGCGGCGGTCACGGGGCACCTGACCGACGTGCGCGAGATGATGGCGGAAACCGTGTGACGGGCGGCGTCCGTACATACGCCTGTACATACGCTTGCTGCACGCAGGCTGTACGGATGCGGTACGGATGTCACCCCCGATGAAGGACGACGTGTAATATGGACAAATTCACCACCCTGACCGGGATCGCGGCGCCGATGCCTCTCGTGAACATCGACACCGACATGATCATCCCCAAGCAGTTCCTGAAGACGATCAAGCGTTCGGGCCTCGGCGTGAACCTCTTCGACGAGATGCGCTACACCCAGGACGGCAAGGAGATTCCCGATTTCGTGCTGAACCAGCCGGCCTACCGGGATGCCGAGATCCTCGTCGCCGGCGACAATTTCGGCTGCGGGTCGAGCCGCGAGCACGCCCCCTGGGCGCTTCTCGATTTCGGCATCCGCTGCGTGATCTCGACGAGCTTCGCCGACATCTTCTTCAACAACTGCTTCAAGAACGGCATCCTGCCGATCGTCTTGCCGCAAGAGGCGGTCGACGTGCTGATGGAAGACGCCCGCAAGGGCGCCAATGCGCGCATGACCGTCGATCTCGAGGCGCAGACGGTGACGACCTCGGACGGCAAGAGCTTCGCCTTCGAGGTCGATTCCTTCCGCAAGCACTGCCTGATGAACGGCCTCGACGATATCGGGCTCACGCTCGAGAAGGTTTCCGCGATCGACGGATTCGAGCAGGCGGCGGCCCAGGCGCGGCCCTGGGTCTGATTCCTTCGCGGCAGGAAAATCCGGGGCCGCCCGCCGAGGCGGCCCCTTGCTTTTGGCCAAATGACGGAATTTCGAGCGGAAATTGATGCATTGCCGCACCACTTCCTCCACGAAAACGCCGCAATCTTGCCTTCAACATTAACCCTAGGTTGCAGAACGGGCGCAATTGCGCGAAAGGTTGGAGAAAAGGCGATAGTCCGCACCGAACGCCGGTCCGATCCGAAACGGGGACCGGGACAAGTTCAGAAGGCGGCCAGTATTGGGGGTAGGGCAGTGATTTCGCGGCTTGCGGGCGCGCTGGTACGGGCGGTTCTGATCGTGGTGTTGATCGCGATACCGTCGCTGATGCTGCCCGGCGTTTCTTCCGACACCACCCAGATCGTCGCCCTGGTCGCGGTTTTCGCCGCGGCGCTCACCTTCTTCGAATATGCCTCCACCTATCCCGGCCTCGTCGAGTTCCGCGACGCGCCGCCCTTCAACCGGCTGCGCTTCCTGTCGCTGTTCGCGACCGTGCTGGTCCTGTCGACGATCCTGCGCGGCCAGACCAATCCGACGACGCTCACGACCTTCATCGAGGCTCTGGGCAGCCGGATCGGCGAGGTGATCGACGTGCCCTACAGCCCGGTGCGGCTCGTGGTGCTGATGCTACCCGAGGGCATGGGCGGCGAGCATCTGAGCCTCGTGCGCACCGCCGCCGGCATCGCCTATGTGATCTCGCTCCTGACGCTGATCGTCTTCGTCTGCGCGATGCGGGCGATCGGCTGGCCGAACCGGACGAGCAGCTTCAACGTCTGGATCAACCTGCCGACCTTCGATCCGACCACCGGCGGAGACGTCGTCGAACGGCTGCAGCGCGACGCGCGCTTCAACATCGCGCTGGGCTTTCTCCTGCCCTTCCTTTTCCCTGCTGCGGTCAAGGTGTCCTCGCTGGCCTTCTCGCCGGTGACGCTGGAAAGCCCGCAGACCCTGATCTGGACGATGACGGCATGGGCCTTCCTTCCCGCTTCCCTGTTCATGCGCGGCGTCGCGATGGGCCGCGTCGGCCAGATGATCGCCGAGACCCGGCGCCGCAACAATGGCGCGGCCGGCTCCGAGCTGGTGCCTGTCTGATCCTCGCGGCGGCGCTCGCCGGGGTTCCGGCGGCGGCCGAGACGCTGCGGATCGCCACCTTCAATGCCGAACTGTCGCGCCGCGGGCCGGGGCTTCTGCTGCGCGACATCGTCTCGGGACGCGACGCTCAGGCCGAGGCCGCCGCCGAGGTCGTCGCCGCGGCGCGCCCCGACGTGATCCTGCTCACCGGCTTCGACTACGACCTTGACGGCGCGGCGCTCGGCGCCTTCGCCGCGCGGCTCGAGGCGCGGGGCGCAGCCTATCCCCACCGCTTCGCGCTCCGCCCCAATACCGGGTGGGCCACCGGGCTCGATCTCGACGGCGACGGGCGGACGGGAGGGCCGGGCGACGCCCAAGGCCACGGCCGCTTCGCCGGCGAGGGCGGCATGGCGATCCTGTCGCGTCTGCCGGTCCTCGCCGAGGAGGCGCGGGATTTCTCGGGCTTCGCATGGCGCGACCTGCCGGGCGGGCTGATCGGCGGCGCGGGGCTTTCCGAGGCGGCGGCGGAGGTCCAGCGCCTGTCCACAACCGGGCACTGGGCGGTGCCGGTCGCACTGCCGGGCGGTGGGCGGCTCACGCTTCTGGCCTGGTATGCGACGCCGCCGGTCTTCGACGGGCCGGAGGACCGCAACGGCCGCCGCAATCATGACGAGGCCGCCTTCTGGTCGCGGCTCCTGGACGGGGAACTGCCCATCGCGGCGCCGCTGGCGCCGTTCGTCCTTCTCGGCGACGCCAATCTCGACCTGGTCGACGGCGACGGCCGGCCGGCGGCGCTCGAGGCGTTGCTGACCGATCCGCGCCTGCAGGATCCCGCCCCGGCGAGCGCAGGTGGACGCGCGGCGGCGGCGCAGGGCGGGGCGAACGCCGTCCAGCGCGGCGACCCGGCGCGCGACACCGCCGACTGGCGCGACGAGCCGGGGCCGGGCAACCTGCGCGTGGACTATGTGCTGCCCTCGGCCGATCTTCAGGTCACCGATGCCGGCATCTGGTGGCCCGCGCCGGGCGCGCCGGGCGCCGGGGCCGCGGAAGCGGCCTCGCGCCATCGCCTCGTCTGGGTCGACATCGCGCTGCCGTGAGGCCGGGGCGTCGCGTGAAACCCCGAAGACCGTCAGCCCCGACCGACGGGCGCGCGAAGGGTCATTCGGCGAGACCCATATCGCAGATCAGGACCGTCACGGGTTCATCGCTCCGGTTATAGAACCAGTGATCCGTGTCCGCGTCCTCGACGAGGGCAATTCCCTCGCCTGCGGGATATTCCCGTTCGCCATCGGGGCGCCCCTCGATCCATGAGCCTTCCAATGTGTAAACGAGCCCCGGACGGGTGTCGTGCTTGTGCCGGGCGATCTGGCCGCCGGGCTCCAGCGTGGCGAGGCGCAATTGCAGAAAGTAACCGTCGATGCCCATCTGCCGGATCACGGATTCCTCCGGCACCACGCCGAGCTGGGTGACGCCGATCCCCACATGTTCGGTCGGGTAGGCCTCCTGCGCCGTCCCGGCGGCGAGGTCCAGGTTTCCAACGACTATCCCGAGGGCGAAGAGTGCCGCGCCGGACAGGGTGGCTTTTGTCGAGTTCATCACGTCCTCCCAATTCTGCCTGCTCCGCTCGACAGGTTGGTCCGGGCTGTGCGGGCGCATGACTGGATCTGCGCCGGTTCCCTCTTGTGCCCGGTTGGGCGCTGCACCCGCATCCAAGGGTAGCACGACAGGCGGCCGATCCGGAAACCCCTGGCCGAAAACCACGCCGCCCCGCCCCGATCGGTGCGGCCGGCGCCCCGCGGTCGCTTGACCCAGCGCCGGGCATTGGCTAGGCGGACGGGGACCGTTTCAAGCTTCAGGAGCCCCGACGTGGCCAATCCTTCCATTCTCATCCTTGCCGGCGACGGGATCGGCCCCGAAGTCATGACCGAGGTGAAAAAGATCATCGACTGGTTCGGCGCCAAGCGCGGGCTGGCCTTCGACGTGAGCGAGGATCTCGTCGGCGGTGCGGCCTACGATGTCCACGGCGCGCCGCTCTCCGACGAGACCATGGCCCGGGCGCAGGCGGTCGACGCCGTCCTGCTCGGCGCCGTCGGCGGACCGAAATACGACAATCTCGATTTCTCCGTGAAGCCCGAGCGCGGGCTGCTGCGGCTCCGCAAGGAGATGGACCTCTATGCCAACCTGCGCCCGGCGCAGTGCTTCGACGCGCTGGCCGATTTCTCCTCGCTCAAGAAAGAGGTCGTCGCGGGCCTCGACGTGATGATCGTGCGGGAACTGACCTCGGGCGTCTATTTCGGCGAGCCGCGCGGCATCTTCCAAGAGGGCAATGAACGCGTCGGCATCAACACCCAGCGCTACACCGAGAGCGAGATCGCCCGCGTGGCGCGGTCGGCCTTCGAACTGGCGCGGCGCCGGGGCAACAAGGTCTGCTCGATGGAGAAGGCCAATGTGATGGAATCGGGCATCCTGTGGCGCGAGACCGTGCAGAAGGTGCATGACGAGGAATATCCCGACGTCGCGCTCAGCCACATGTATGCCGATGCCGGCGCGATGCAGCTCACCCGCTGGCCGAAGCAGTTCGACGTGATCGTCACCGACAACCTGTTCGGCGACATCCTGTCGGATCTCGCCGCGATGCTCACCGGCTCGCTCGGGATGCTGCCCTCGGCCTCGCTCGGCGCGCCGATGGCCAATGGCCGGCCGAAGGCGCTCTACGAGCCGGTGCACGGCTCGGCGCCCGACATCGCCGGCCAGGGCAAGGCCAACCCGATCGCCTGCATCCTCTCCTTCGCGATGGCGCTCAGATATTCCTTCGATCAGGGCGCCGAGGCCGACCGGCTCGAAAAGGCGGTCGAGGCGGTCCTGGCCGACGGCCTTCGCACCGCCGACCTGATGGGGCCGGAGGGCGGCAAGCCGATCTCGACGCGCGAGATGGGCGACGCGGTCATCGCGGCGCTCGACGAGTCGCTCTGAGCGCCGCGGCAATCTCGGCACACAGATCCGGAAAGGGGCGTCATCGACGCCCCTTTTCGTTTGACCATGTCTCGGAACCGTAGTGGTTTCGTCGTCTTCAGAGGAAGTGGCCAATATGGCCATACGGATCGGCCAACCTGGCGCGTGATCCAAGCACAACACGGCGTCGAGCGCGCCCGGTCTCCGAGGCGCGGGAGAACCTGATCTGACAGTTTCCGGTAGGCGGCGCCTGCTTCGTCTATATGCTGGTATCGAAGTCGAGCGTCCGCGCAGGAGCCTTCTTTGCCGCTGTCGAAACATTGATTTCGTTCAGGTCTTCCAGTTCAGTGCGCGGACGAGTTGCCACCATGAGACTGCCATGTCCCGCCGACACACACCTATCGCGGCCCTGATTCTCTTGATCTGGGCGTGCCCTGCGTCGGCGCAGGACCCGGTGAATGCGACCAATCTCCAGCGCGAAACCCTGGCTGCCCGAGCCGCGACGTCGGCCGCGGCGGAAATGCTGCGCAACGACCTTGCCGCACTTGTTCCCTCAGTGCCCGGCTGGACCTGCCGCGAGCGGGACCGGAGCGAGGATGCCGTGGCGCGCGGTATCGATGTTATCCCCCTGGTCTGGTTGGCCTGCGAGCATCATGAGCAATCGCTCGACCTCACACTCGTGCTCGATCCAACGGGCGCAGCCGTGATCTGCAAGGTGATTGACTTCACGAGGGCCGGTACCGCGAACGGTAAGGTCAAGCCCGGCCTCTTCCGGTTCTTCGATGGCAAGGCGTGGCGGATCATGCGAAACGCTGTTGATCTGGAGGGCTGCGCCGCGGGAGGAATAGCACTCAAGGCGAGTGGAGACCGCTCCGAAGAGGCAATCGCCCTAGGCCAGACCGCGATCGATGTCTTCGCCGAAGCCATGCTTGGCTCCGACACGACCGCGTTGCTGGGGGCCGCGGAAGCGTCCGGTCATGCCGCCGCGCTCAATCGGCTGATGGGTCTCCTCCACGCGCAGTCGCGTCAACTGGCCGAGCTCATCCCTTCGCCGCCCGGGGCGGCACGGAAAGTCACACTGCACTCCATGGAGGGGCTACCAGAAGAACTGCGTCCCACTGTATTGATGCTCGTCGGCATGGCTCCCGGCGCTTCGGCCAACCTTGAGGTCGGCGCCTGTCGAATCCATGTCGGGCTTTCTGCTGGGCCGATCACGCTTCACGAAGCGATGAACACGGGCCGACGCTGGGCGCGGCGGGTCGGTGAGGATGGCACCGGCTTGCACGCCTACATACGCCGCAATACCGAGCGCGTCGTAGGGCAGGAACGCGTTGACGGCACGGGGATCGAAGCCCTCGTGGACGACCGCGTGATCGTCCAGGTTCTCATCCCCGGAGCCCACCCCTGCGAGAGCGATCCGGGAATCGTCCGTCGGCTCTTCGAGGAGATCCTTGCAACGGATCTCTCGGCCTATGGTGCTCCTTAAGCAGCGATAGTGCCCACTCCGCCATCAATTCGCCGGACCAACCCGTTCAAGCCCTGCGGGTTGCGGTGGCGGCCCGAGCCAATACAGCTTCGAGATATGACGTTCCGTTTCTGCTGAGTGTCGGCATGGCCCCCGCGTTAGGCGGAAACGGCGGTTTCGTGTATCCTTCCGGCTTCGGCGCCGGGGCGCCCCGCGCTTTGGCGCAGCGATACAGGGGGGCACAAATGGCTTATGTGGACTGGGAAATCCGTGGACCGAAAATCGGCGGTTGCAGCTGCCAATACGGCTGTCCTTGCGAGTTCAACGCCCGGCCGAGCCACGGCTATTGCCAGGGGCTCGAAGCGCATCTGATCGAGAAGGGGCATTTCGGCGACGTGCCGCTCGACGGGCTCGTCGTCGCGGCCTGGTACCGCTGGCCCGGCGCGGTGCATGAGGGCAAGGGCGTCGTCCAGGGCTTCATCGACAAGCGCGCGACCGCCAGGCAGGTCGAGGCGCTGGGCAAGATCCTCGGCGGCGAGGAGCAGGAGCCGACCACGGTCTTCAACATCTACGGCTCGACCATGGAGACCGAGTACGACACCATCTTCGACGAGATCGACTTCCGATGCGACATCGCCGCGCGCACCGGATCGCTGCGCGTGGGCGACATGCTCCGGCTCGATATCGAGCCGATCCGCAATCCGGTGACCGGGCAGCCGCACCGGGCGCGGATCGTGTTGCCGGAGGGCTTCGAGTTTCGCGATGCCGAGATGGGCAGCGCCGACCTGCGGGTCAAGATCGACGAAATCGCCGATTTCGCGCACGAGAAGTGCTATGCCGCGCTGTTCTACGCCGCCTACGGGCCGCAGGGGGTCATCGCGGACGCCGCCTGACGGGACAGGCCGGTGATCGCAGCGCTCGAAAGACTCGCGCGGGACGGGCGGCCGGTGCTCCTGCTGACGCTCGGCACCGTGTTCCTGGCCGCGCTCCTCTGGGTGGTCGGCGGGGCGGGCATGGGCATGACCGCCTGGGACATGACGCGGCTCGCGCTCTTTCCGCATCTTCTCGGGGGTGGGGCCGAGACCGGCATGGCGATGGGGCCGAACCTCGCCGGACCGGCCGGGTGGAGCCTGCGCTATCTCGCGCTGATGTCGCTCATGTGGTGGGCGATGATGATCGCGATGATGCTGCCGAGCGCGCTGCCGATGGTCCTGCTCCACGCCCGGGTCGCGGCGCGCGCCGTGGCGCGCGGGCAGCCGATGCGG
>JBFKMA010000008.1:0-17111 GCA_041630175.1 Albidovulum sp. | reverse complement strand
TCCCGAATACCTCGGGGTCCGGGGCGGAGCCCCGGCTCCGCCGTCAGTTGAAGGCCGCTTCGAGCGCGATCTCGACCATGTCGCCGAAGCCGCTTTCGCGTTCCTCCGAGCTGAGCTTCTCCTGCGTGAGGAGATGGTCGGACATGGTCAGCACCGCCAGCGCCCGCGCGCCAAGGCGCGCCGCGACGGAGTAAAGCTCCGCCGCCTCCATCTCGACGCAGAGGACGCCGTGGCGCATCAGGACCTCGTTCAGGTCCGGCCGCTCGTCATAGAAGACGTCGGCGGAGTAGATGCCGCCGACATGGAGCCGCGTGCCCTTCGCCCGCGCTGCGGCGACCGCCTTTTCCACAAGCCCGTAATCGGCGCAGGGCGCGAACTGCATCTCGCGGAAGAAACCGCGCGAGGGCGTGGAGATCGTCGAGGCCGTCATCGCGATCACCACGTCGCGGAGCTTCACCTGATCGAGCATCGCGCCGGCCGAGCCGATGCGGATCAGCGTCTTCGCGCCGAAATCCCGGATCAGCTCGTTCGCGTAGATCGACAGCGACGGCATCCCCATGCCCGAGCCGTGGATCGTCACCCGGTTGCCCTTCCAGGTCCCGGTGAAGCCGAGCATGCCCCGCACCTGGTTGACGCAGACCGCGTCCTTCAGGAAGGTCTCGGCCGCCCACTTCGCCCGGTAGGGATCGCCGGGCATAAGGACGGTTTCGGCGATCTCGCCGGGCTTGGCGCCGATATGGATGGACATGGCTCGCTTGCTCCTGCTGACGCGGGGATCCTAGCGCCGCGCGCCCTCGGGGCAACTCCGATCTTCTCTGGAAACAGCCGGATGCCCCAAGAGTCGCCCGGGCTATTCCGCCGCGACCGCCTTGGGCTCCGCAAGCGCCACGATGTCGAACATGATCCTGTTCAGCTCGAAATCCTTCGGCGTATAGACCCGCGCCACGCCCATCGCGCGCAGCCGCTCGGCATCCTCATCGGGGATGATGCCGCCGACCGCGACCGGCACATGGCCAAGGCCCGCCTCGCGCATCCTCTCCATCACCTCTTCGATCAGCGGCAGGTGGCTGCCTGAAAGGATCGACAGGCCGACGACATTCGCGCCGGTCTCGGCCGCTGCGGCGACTATCTCGGACGGGGTCAGCCGAATGCCCTCGTAGCTGATCTCCATGCCGCAGTCCCGCGCCCGCGCGGCGATCTGCTCGGCGCCGTTCGAATGGCCGTCGAGGCCGGGCTTGCCGACGAGGAACTTCAGCCTCTGCCCGAGGCGCCGCGACACCGCTTCGACCGCGTCGCGGATCTCGTCGAGACCTTCGGTGCGGTTCGACGGGCTCTTCGACACGCCGGTCGGCCCGCGGTATTCGCCGTGGACCTGGCGCATCACGCCGGCCCACTCGCCGGTCGTGACACCGGCTTTCGCGCAGGCGACGGAAGCGGGCATGATGTTCCCTCCCGCAGTCGCTGCCGAGCGCAGCTCGGCCAGCGCTGCGTCCACCTCCGCTGCATCGCGCGCAGCGCGCCAGTCGCCCAACCGCGCCACCTGGTCCGCCTCGACGGAAGGGTCGACCGTCAGGATGGATCCGTCGCCCGAGGTCAGCGGCGAAGCCTCGCCCTCGCGCCAGCGGTTGACGCCGACCACGACGGTCTCGCCCGCCTCGATCCGGCCCAGCCGCTCGGCGTTCGACTCCACCAGTCGCGACTTCATGTATTCGATCGCCGCGATCGCGCCACCCATGCCGTCGAGCGTCTTCAGCTCGTCCCGCGCGCCCGCCTTCAGCGCCTCGACCTTCGCCGTCACCGCCGGGTTGCCGTCGAAGAGATCGCCGTATTCGAGAAGGTCGGTCTCGTAGGCGAGGATCTGCTGCATCCTCAAGGACCACTGCTGGTCCCAGGGCCGCGGCAGCCCGAGCGCCTCGTTCCAGGCCGGAAGCTGCACCGCGCGGGCGCGGGCGTTCTTCGAGAGCGTCACCGCCAGCATTTCCAGAAGGATCCGGTAGACGTTGTTTTCCGGCTGCTGCTCGGTCAGGCCCAAGGAGTTCACCTGCACCCCGTAGCGGAAGCGGCGGTACTTCTCCTCCTTGATCCCGTAACGCTCAAGGCAGATCTCGTCCCAGAGCTCGGTGAAGGCGCGCATCTTGCACAGTTCGGTGACGAAACGGATGCCGGCATTCACGAAGAACGAAATCCGCCCGACCATCGCCGGGAAGGCCTCGGGCGCGACCTTGCCCTTGAGGTCGTCCAGCACCGCGATCCCGGTGGCGAGCGCGAAGGCCAGTTCCTGCTCGGGCGTCGCGCCGGCTTCCTGCAGGTGGTAGGAGCAGACGTTCATCGGGTTCCATTTCGGCAGATGCTCGGCGGTGTAGGCCGCGACATCCGTGATCATGCGAAGCGACGGCTTCGGCGGGCAGATATAGGTCCCGCGCGAGAGGTATTCCTTGATGATGTCGTTCTGCACCGTGCCCTGAAGGGCCGTGACATCCGCGCCCTGCTCTTCGGCCACCGCGATATATAGCGCGAGCAGCCACGGCGCGGTCGCGTTGATCGTCATCGAGGTGTTCATCTGTTCGAGCGGGATGTTCCGGAACAGCGCCCGCATGTCGCCGAGATGGCAGACCGGCACGCCGACCTTGCCGACCTCGCCCTTCGCGAGTTCGTGGTCGCTGTCATAGCCGGTCTGGGTTGGCAGGTCGAAGGCGACCGAGAGCCCGGTCTGGCCCTTGGCGAGGTTCGCGCGGTAGAGCGCGTTCGACTTTTCCGCCGTCGAATGGCCGGCATAGGTGCGGAACAGCCAGGGGCGGTCGCGCTCTTGTTGATCGGACATGGGGCAGCACCTCTAAGCAATATAGTTCCTCGGGGGCGAACCTATTCAGAATAAAGTTGCGCGTCTAGATGCTGCACTGCAAAAAGATCGGGCCGCAACGCAGCGTAGCGGCCCGAAACCGGGTCAGTTCGTGGCAAAGCAGTAAATCAGGCCGTCGCCGCCGGTGCCGCGCAGCGCCTCAAGGCCGCAGCCGCCGCGCGAGGAATGCGACGAGTTCCACGATTTCGCGGCATCCGAATCATCGAGTCCCATGCGGTCGTGATGGCCGACCATGCCGGCGGTGTCCTCCGCGTCGCTGGTCCAGTCCTCGCAGGTCATGCCTTCGGCCACGGTGCCATCGGGCATGGAGCCGGTGAGGATGTCGTGGCGGTTCGGGCTGTCGCCACGGCCGTTCACGACTTCGCCCTTCTCGTTCAGGCCGGTTTCCTTGGTCAGGTTGTTGCCGGTGCTGTGCAGCTGATCGACGCTCTCGGCGACCGTGACGCCCGCCGCGTTGACCCAGGGCCCCGCGCCGATCCGGTCGCGGGCGTTCTCGGCGCTCGTCGAAAGATAGGCGGCCCAGGTCTTGCCGGTCACGCCCGCCGCCTCGGCCAAGGCCGCGCAATGCGCGTCCGCGCCTTCGATCGCGCCGAAGTTCCCGCCGTTCCCGGGATTCTCGCTGGTGACGAAAAAGCTCATCGAGCCGTCCTGAGCGCCGGCGGTGGTTGCCGCAAGCGCGAAGGCACCTACGCAGATCGTTCTGAAAATCATCTTGATCGCCTCTCGTTGGCCCGCCGGATCACCCGGCTGAAAGGGCCAAGGTACCATGCCGCAAGCTTGCGCGCGCTCACGCGTCCGTGAAGATCCTCTCCCGAATCGGCGCTTGCGTGATTTACCGCCGCGCGAAAGTTTGCCACCGTCTGACCATGCTCGGCACGATCACCCTTCCGGTCTGGCTCTTCGTCCTGATCCTCGTCTTCGCGGCGAGTGCGTTCTTCTCGCATTTCCTGTTCCCCTCGGTGCGCTGGTTCCTGCGGCACCGGATGGAGCGGGTGGTGGCGCGGCTGAACGCGCGGCTCGAGCGGCCGATCCAGCCCTTCAAGCTGATGAAGCGACCCGACATGATCATCCGCCTCGCCCATGATCCGAAGGTCGCCGAAGCCATCGCCGCCGAGGCGGCCGAGACCGGGATGCCCGAGACCGTGCATCTCGAACGCGCCCGCCGCTATGCGCGCGAGATCGTGCCGGCCTTCTCCGCTTCGGTCTATTTCGGGATCGCGGCCCGGGCGGCGAAATGGCTCGCGCGGCTGATCTACCGGGTGCGGGTGGGCCAGTTCGACACCGGGGCCATCGCCGGCATCGACAAGGGCGCGACCGTGGTCTTCGTGATGAACCACCGTTCCAACATGGATTACGTGCTCGTCACCTATCTCGCGGCGAGCCGCTCGGCGCTGTCCTATGCCGTCGGCGAATGGGCGCGGGTCTGGCCGCTCTCCTGGCTGATCCGGGCGTCGGGGGCCTATTTCATCCGGCGCAAGTCGAACAATCCGCTCTACCGCCGCGTCCTCGCCCGCTACGTGCAGATGGCGACGGAGGAGGGGGTGACGCAGGCGATCTTCCCCGAAGGGGGGCTCAGCCTCGACGGCCGGGTGGGCCGGCCGAAACTGGGCCTTCTCGGCTACATCGTCGCGGCCTATCGCGAGGGCGGACGCGACGTGGTCTTCGTGCCGGTCTCGCTCGCCTATGACCGGATCATCGAGGACCGGGTGCTGACCGCCGCCCATGCCGCCGGGGTGCGGCGCTTTCGCGCCTCCCCCGGCTCGATCCTCCTGTTCGTCGGGCGCCAGCTGAAGCGCGTCGTCACCGGGCGCTTCGAGAGATTCGGCACCGCCTCGGTCAGTTTCGGCACGCCGCTGTCGCTGGCCGAATTCCTCAGGGCCCCGCACGAGGACGTGACCGCGGAACTGGCCGGGGAGATGATGGCCCGCATCGCCCGCAATGTCTCGGTCCTGCCGGTGCCGCTCGTCTGCGCGGCGCTGGGCGAGGATACCGACCTGCCGCTCGCCGACCTGACGGCGCGGGTCGAGGCGCTGGCGGCGCGGCTTCGCGAGGCGGGGGCCTATCTAGACCTGCCCGATGGCTCGGCGCCCAAGGCCGTGGCCCGGGCGCTCGACATTCTCGCCCTGCGCAAGATCGTGCGTCGCGCCGGCACGCGGATCACCGTGCCGCCGAAGGACCGGGCGCTGATCGGCTTCTACGGGGCCGCGGTGAACCAGCATAGTGCTGCAACTGCGGCATCCGGCCCGGCGGAGACCCCGCCGCGACCGGCGAGAGCCCAGCGGGAGAGACATAAAATTACAAAATAGGCCGCATATCCTATTGCAATATTACCGCGCCAATCCTATTCCATGCCTGAGCGCCACGTTGATTCTGCAATGCGGCGAGGAAGTCAGGAGAGGTACATGGCTTTGGATACGCAGACCGAAATCGCGCCCTACGACGCGCCGCAGAAAGACCTCTACGAGGTCGGCGAAATGCCGCCCCTCGGCCATGTGCCGAAGCAGATGTATGCCTGGGCGATCCGCCGCGAGCGCCATGGCGAGCCCGAAACCGCGATGCAGGTCGAGGTGGTCGACACCTGGAAGCTGGACAGCAACGAGGTGCTGGTGCTGGTGATGGCGGCCGGCGTCAACTACAACGGCGTCTGGGCCAGCCGCGGCGAGCCGATCTCGCCCTTCGACGTGCATGGCGATCCCTATCACATCGCGGGGTCGGATGCCTCGGGCATCGTCTGGGCGGTGGGCGACAAGGTCAAGCGCTGGAAGGTGGGCGACGAGGTCGTGATCCACTGCAACCAGGACGACGGCGACGACGAACACTGCAACGGCGGCGATCCGATGTATTCGCCCAGCCAGCGGATCTGGGGCTACGAGACCGGCGACGGATCCTTCGCCCAGTTCACCCGCGTGCAGGCGCAGCAGCTGATGCCGCGGCCGAAGCACCTGACCTGGGAGGAGGCCGCCTGCTACACGCTGACGCTGGCCACCGCCTACCGGATGCTGTTCGGCCACGCACCGCACGACCTGCAACCGGGCCAGAACGTGCTGGTCTGGGGGGCCTCGGGCGGGCTGGGGTCCTACGCGATCCAGCTCATCAACACCGCCGGCGGCAACGCGATCGGGGTGATCAGCGACGAATCCAAGCGCGACTTCGTCATGGGCCTGGGCGCCAAGGGCGTGATCAACCGCAACGATTTCAAGTGCTGGGGCCAGCTGCCCAAGGTCAACAGCCCCGAATACAACGAGTGGCTGAAAGAGGCGCGCAAGTTCGGCAAGGCGATCTGGGACATCACCGGCAAGGGCGTCAACGTCGACATGGTCTTCGAACATCCCGGCGAGGCGACCTTCCCGGTCTCGGCGCTGGTCTGCAAGAAGGGCGGCATGGTGGTGATCTGTGCCGGCACCTCGGGCTTCAACTGCACCTTCGACGTGCGCTACATGTGGATGCACCAGAAGCGCCTGCAGGGCTCGCACTTCGCGCATCTGGCGCAGGCCTCGGCCGCGAACAAGCTGATGCTGGAGCGCCGGCTCGACCCCTGCATGTCCGAGGTCTTCCCCTGGGCCGAGATCCCGGCCGCCCACATGAAGATGCGCCGCAACGAGCACAAGCCGGGCAACATGGCGGTCCTCGTGCAGGCGCCGCGCACCGGGCTCAGGACCTTCGAGGACGCGCTGGAGGCCGGCCGCAAGGGCTGATATCGGCCCGTTCCGGGCGCGACGCGGTCGGAAAAGCCGCAGGCGTGCGTGTCGCGCGCCTGCGGCTCTCTGCTGTCCTGTTCCGGGCGCAAAAGGGCGGCGCCGGGCCCGGATGGGGCCGGCACCAGATGATACGCCCGACAAGACCCGGCACCGTCGTCTCCGGGGGGCCACCGTCGTCCCGGGGCGATTTGGCGACAATCCACACCCTTTGAAAATCAATGGGTTGCGATGACAACCCCCCGTCATTATCGGGGAGTTGAATGCGCGCCCGCGCTAAGAAAGATTTTACATGCCGGGGTTGAGTATAGGTCGTCAAAACCGCTTTGAACGAGAGAGAAGATGCAATACGAATGGATTCTAGACGTGCTGACCGATCTCAAGGCCTTTGCGCAGGCGAACGGATTGTCGTCGTTGGCGGAGCAGCTTGACGACACATCTTTGGTGGCCGCCGCCGAGATCGCTCAGGTTGTGGGTGGTATGGCGGGAGGTTTCGCCGCGGATGCAGGCTCGGCTTGCGGAGTTCATAGAGAGGCTTCAGCGAGCGAAAACGCTTGACGATCTGCAATCGGCGATCCTCGGCCTCCGGGAGCAGTTCGGCGTCGATCATCTCGTCTATCATTCGGTCAACTCGACCGGCCAGCAATACGCGGTCCTGACCTATTCCCCCGCCTGGGTGGAGCGGTATCTCGAACAGGGCTATGCCCGCATCGACCCGGTGGTGCAGGGCTGTTTCCAGCGGTTCCACCCGGTCGACTGGAAGCGGCTGGACTGGTCCGGCCGCGCCGCCCGGAGCTTTCTCGGCGAGGCGCTCGACGCCGGGGTCGGCAATCAGGGCTGCTCTGTGCCGATCCGCGGCCCCAACGGCCAGTTCGCCATGTTCACCCTGTCGGGCCGCATGGGCGACGACGACTGGCAGAAGCTCACCGCGGAACATGTCGGCGACCTGATCCTCATCGCGCATTTCGTCAACCAGAAGGCGCTCGAGATCGAGCGCGGCACCGATTTCCACGTCCGCCAGAGCCTGAGCCCGCGCGAGGTCGACGTGCTGACGATGCTCGCCATGGGGCTGAACCGCGCCCAGGCCGCCGACAGCCTGGCGATCTCGGAACACACCTTGCGCGCCTATGTCGAAAGCGCGCGCTGCAAGCTCGGGGCGGCCAACACGATGCAGGCCGTGGCCCGCGCCATCGCGGAAGGCTTCGTGCTGCTCTAGACCGGCGCGCGGATAGGCTCGAATTAACCAAGTTTCGCTAAGCCCCTCATCATCCAGATGGAGGGCTGAAATGCTACGTTTCCTCACCGGCGAAGAACTCGACCACCACCCCCGCCTGCGCGACACGATGTTTTCCGACCGCGCGACGCAGTTCCGCAACCGGCTCGGCTGGGCCGTGAGCGTGGACGACCGCGGCTGGGAGCGGGACGATTACGACACGTTGAACCCGACCTACGTGATCTGGCAGATGCCGGACGGCCGGCACGGCGGATCGATGCGGTTCCTGCCGACCCTGGGCCGCACGATGGTCAACGAACACTTCGCGGCACTTGCCGGTGGGCGCAGGTTCGCGCATCCGAAGGTCTGGGAATGCACGCGCTTCTGCCTGTCTGAAAACGCGCCGTCGAATATCTCGGCGGCGCTGATGCTCGGCGGCGCGCAGCTCGGCGTCGGCTTCGGCCTTTCCCGCGCGGTCGGCGTTTTTGACGCCCGCATGGTGCGCATCTACCGGCTGCTCGGCTGGGAGCCGACGGTGTTCGGCAGCGCGGGGGAGGGGGCGGCTATGGTCAGCCTCGGGCTGTGGGAGTTCTCCGAAGAGATCCGTCGCAAGATGGCGCGCAAGGCGGGGATCGCGCCGGAAGCGGCACGACTCTGGTTTGACCGCGCCTTCGGTGACCGCAAGCATCTGCCCGCGGTCGGCTGAACCTGCCGGCAGCGCCGCGGGTCGCGGTCCCCCGCCTTCGCGCAATTCCTACCGAATACCGGTTTCCACTTTTCGGATTGCGCTCTAGGGTCGCGCCCATGTCCGTGCCCGCGCTGACCTTTTCCGACGACCAGGCCGAGGCCTGGGACCGCGTCGCCGAGCTTCTCGGCGGCGCGGGGATCGACCTTCTTGAAGGCACGACCGGCCCCGCCGCGACGGGCAAGCCGAGCGTTCTGGCGGTGGTCGGCAAGGCCGGCTCGGGCAAGACCATGCTTCTGGCCGCGCTGACCCGCGCGCTCTCCGAGGCCGGGGTCGACACGATCTCGGGCGATTACGAGGGCAAGCGCCGCAAGGACCGCCGCACGCTCGCGGTTCTCGCGCCGACCAACAAGGCGGCGAGCGTGCTGCGCGGCCGCGGCGTGCCCGCGACCACGATCCACCGCATCCTCTACACCCCGGTCTACGATCCCGAATACGAACGGATCGCCGAATGGCTGGCCGGAACCGGCGAGCGGCCGGCGGTCGAGGGGCTGACGGAGGCCGCGCTCGACCGGGCCAAGGCGTTCTACGACCAGGTGAAGTCGATCCCCGGCGCGCTCGCCGCCGCCGGTCTCAGGGGCTCCGACTTCATCCGCGGCTGGAAGCGGCGCGACGACCCCCTCGACATCGGCTTCGTGGACGAGGCCTCGATGCTCGACGAGCGTCAGCTCGACGACCTGAAGGAGATCTTCCCGACCCTCGTCCTCTTCGGCGATCCGGCGCAGCTCGCGCCGGTGGGCCAGTCGGGCGAGATGGTCTTCGACCGGCTGCCCGAACGTCGCAAGCTCACGCTGCACCGCATCCACCGGCAGGCGGAGGACAACCCGATCCTCGACCTCGCCCATGCGCTCGCCGATCCCGACCTGACCTTCGAGGTGTTCGAACGCATGGTGGGAGAGGCCGCACGGCGCGACGACCGCATCCAGTGGGCCGAGCGCGTCGATGCCGGGCTCATGGCGCGCTCGCCGGTGCTCGTCTGGCGCAACCAGACGCGGATCCGCCTGATCCATGCCTTCCGCGCCGCCTATGGCGCGCCGCCGGACGCGCTGCTGCCGGGAGAGCCCTTGATCTGCGACGGGATCGAACTGCCTCTGAAGCACCGCAAGAAGCGCATCGACCTCGAGGCGCGCGGGCTGATCAAGGGCGCGCAGGTGATCTATCTCGGCCCCGGCAAGAAACCCGGCTTCTCGCGGCTCCATGTCATCGGCGCCGAGGATCCGCAGGTCTCGGCCGCCTCGATCGTCAAGATCGAGCTGCCGGACGAGGAGGAGCCGTTCATCCCCTTCGCCGCCCGTATGGGCGCGGCGTTCCTGCATGGCTCGGCGGTGACGATCCACAAGGCGCAGGGCTCGCAATGGAGCGACGTTCAGGTCTTCGCCCCCGATCTCTTCGTCGCGGCGCGGACCGGGCGGATGGAGGCGGGCGTGCCCCTGTGGAAGCGCCTCGCCTATGTCGCGATCACCCGCGCCGAGGCGCGGCTCCACTGGATCGTCCGCAACCGGCTCGCCCGCCCGCCCGAGGCGCTCACCGTCGAGGACCTGCCGAAAGCCGCGCCCCCCCTCTCGCTCGCCGCGGGTGCGGAGGGCTGATCCCCCTTCATCTTGCCGGCAAATATCCCCGCCGGAGGCATCCGGAGCTTTCCGCCCGCGCCGGCCCCTGGCGGCTTTCCGTCCCGCTTCCGCCCCGCTACTGTCGCGTGCAAAGAGAGGAGTCGCCCATGCGCTGCGTTTTCGTCCAGTTCCGCTGCCAGCCCGGCAAGACCTACGATGTCGCCAACGAGATCTACGACCGCGAGGTCGTGTCCGAACTCTACTCGACCTCCGGCGACTATGATCTCATGGCCAAGATCTACATCCCCGAGGACGAGGATGTCGGCCACTGGCTGAACGAGAAGCTCTTCGACATTGCGGGCATCAACCGGACCCTCACCACGATGACCTTCAAGGCGTTCTGAGATGGCCGGCACGATCGTGGTCACCGGCGCCTCCGCGGGGATCGGGCGGGCGGTCGCTGAACGCTTCCTCGCCGGCGGCTGGAACGTCGCGATGATCGCCCGCCGCGAGAGCCTTCTCGACGAGGTCGCGGCGGGGCGGGACGGCACCCTCGCGCTGGCCTGCGACGTCGCCGATGCCGGGGCGGTCGACACGGCCTTCGATGCCGCCGCGGCGCGCTTCGGGCGCATCGACGTCCTGTTCAACAATGCCGGGATCATGCGGCCGGGCGGGCTCATCGACGAGATCCCGCTTGCCGACTGGACCGACATGCTGGCGGTCAACCTCACCGGCATGTTCCACGCCGCCCGCGCCGCCTTCCGCCACATGCGGAGCCAGCAACCGCAGGGCGGGCGGATCATCAACAACGGCTCGATCTCGGCCCATGCGCCGCGGCCCGGCTCGGTCTGCTACACGACCACCAAGCACGCGGTCACCGGGCTCACGAAGACGCTCGCGCTCGACGGGCGGCCGTTCGGCATCGCCTGCGGCCAGATCGACATCGGCAATGCCCGTACCGAGCTTGCCGCGAAGATCGCCGAAGGCGTGCCGCAGGCCGACGGCACGATCAGGGCCGAGCCGATGATGGCGGTCGAAGACGTGGCCGAGACGGTGTGGTCGATGGCAGCGCTGCCGCCTGGCGCCAACATGCTGTCGGTCACCGTGATGGCCACGACCATGCCCTTCGTGGGGCGCGGCTGAGATCAGTTGCGGAAGTAGCGGAACACCGCCGAGGCGCCCCAGCCCGCGGCGATCGCGATCGCGATCGACATCAGTCCGTAGACCAGCGGCCGGTCATGCGCGAGCCGGTAGAGGAACCGCTCGAGTCCGACCTTCTTCACGCCGAGATTGGTCGTGTAGGTTGTCACGACTTTCTTGTTGCGGGTGAGGTAGAGTGTCACCTTGTAGTCGCCTTCGGTCAGGTTCGCCGGCAGCGTCACGGAGGTCTTGAACAGGGTCTGGTCGAAGAAAGCGACCGTGTTCGGCCGCATCTGGTAGGCGCCGTTGGCGACGCGGATTCGGATCACCGCTTCGGTGAAGGCCGGCGAGTCCATCACCGTCATCGGCGCGCCGACCGACCGGATCAACCGCGGAATCGAGATCTTGTAGCGCAGATCCTCGGTATCCGAGAGGATCTGGTCAATCGGCCGCGAGGTCGCGATGGCGTAGAAGGACGGCGCGAGGTCGACCTCGACCGCGTCGGTGTTCACCCAGATCCCCGCCACGCGTTCCTTGCGGCGCACGGTGATCGGCCGCGACGGGCCGGCGACGGTGATGATCACCGACAGCGGCTCGAGGATCGAGATCGGGGATTCGCGCTTGACCGCCCCGAAGAGGATGAGCTCGGACCCGTCGAAATCCGCGGTGATCGGCACCTGGCGCTGGCTCAGGTCGGCGACGATCTCCTCCTCCGCCGCGGTCGAGGGTTGCGCCAGCGCCAGAAGCAGCGCGGCGAGGGGGGCGAGACGGGCGATCATGCGTGCCCCGCGGCGCCGAGCGAATAGAGTTCGGACGGTTGGATGAGCAGATCGAGCGCCAGCTTCAGGCAGACGACCAACACCATGAGGGCGAGAAGGATCCTCAGCTGTTCGGCCTTCATGCGGGTCCCGATCATCGCGCCGAACTGCGCGCCGACGACGCCGCCGACGAGGAGGAGCACGGCAAGCGGCAGGTCGACGGTGAAGTTCGTCGTGGCATGCAGGAGCGTGGTGAAGGCGGTCACGAACATGATCTGGAAGAGCGAGGTCCCGACCACGACCTTCGTCGGCATGCCGAGCAGGTAGATCATCGCCGGCACCATGACGAAGCCGCCGCCCACACCCATGATCGCCGCGAGGACGCCGACGAGAACCCCCACCAGGATCGGCGGGATCACCGAGATATAGAGGCCGGACGTGCGGAACTTGACCTTCAGCGGCAGCGCATGCACCCAGTTGTGCTTCTTGCGCACCGGCTTCGCACCCGGCTTCTTGGCGCGCCAGATCGCGTTCAGGCTCTCGATGAACATCAGCCCGCCGATGATGCCGAGGAAGACGACGTAGCAGAGCTTGACCAGGAGATCGACCTGGCCGAGGCTCTTGAGGTAATTGAAGACCTGCACGCCGAGCGCCGCGCCGATCAGGCCGCCGACGAGCAGCACCGTGCCCATCCTCAGATCGACCGTCTTGCGCTTGAAATGCGCCAGCACGCCCGAGAACGACGAGGCGACGATCTGGTTCGCCTCGGTGGCCACCGCGACCGCGGGCGGGATGCCGATGAAGAACAGCAAAGGCGTCATCAGGAAGCCGCCGCCGACCCCGAACATGCCCGACAGCATGCCGACGATCCCGCCGAGCCCGAGAAGCAGGAACGCGTTGACCGAAACCTCGGCGATGGGCAGATAGATCTGCATCGGAGTGCTGCACCGAACGGTGAAAAAAGCTGTTCTCAGTCATGCCCCTATGCGGGGGCGGTGTCAAACCGTCGAACGCCCTGCGGTCAGACTTGAATCAGGGCTCGCCTCGATCCGGAGCGCCGGCTCAGCGCTCCTTCACGTAGGGCTCGCCGCCGGCACGCGGCGGGATGGCCCGGCCGACGAAGCCGGCGAGGATGATCACCGTCAGGATGTAGGGCAGGGCCTGCATGAACTGGACCGGCATCACCACGACGCCGAGGTCGATGTTCTGGTAGCGGTTGGCGATGGCCTCGAGAAGCCCGAAGAGCATCGTCGCACCGAGCGCGTACCACGGCCGCCATTTCGCGAAGATCAGCGCGGCGAGCGCGATGTAGCCGCGCCCGGCCGTCATCTCCTTGACGAAGCCCGCCGAGAGCCCGGTGGCGAGATAGGCCCCCGCGATGCCGCACAGGATCCCGCAGATCGCCACCGCTGCATAGCGCAGCCGCACGACCGAGATCCCGGCGGTGTCGACCGCCGCCGGGTTCTCGCCGACGGCGCGCAGGCGGAGCCCGAAGCGCGACCGGTAGAGCAGCCACCACGCCGCGGGCACGGCGAAGAGCGCGACATAGACGAGGATCGAATGGCCCGAGATCAGCTCGTAATAGAGCGGGCCGAGGACCGGGACGCCGCGCAGCGTCTCGGCAAAGGGCAGCGTGATCGCCTCGAACCGGCCGCCGCCGGACAGGGCCGGCGTGCGCCCGCCGAGCGCGAACCACTTCTGGCCGATCAGCACCGTGAGCCCCGAGGCGAGGAAATTGATCGCGACGCCCGAGATGAGCTGGTTGCCGCGGAAAGTCACCGAGGCCGCGCCGTGGATCGCCGCGAGCGCGAGCGAGGCGAGGATCCCGGCGAACAGCCCCATCCAGACCGACCCGGTCGCCGCCGCGATCGCGGCGGAGGCGAAGGCCGCCATCAGCATCTTGCCTTCGAGCCCGATGTCGAAGATCCCCGCGCGTTCGGAAAAAAGCCCGGCGAGGCAGGCGAGCAGGAGCGGCGTGGCGAGCCGCACCATCGAGTCGAGGATCTGCAGGAGCGTCGCGTAGTCCATGGCTCACGCCCCCTTCCGCAGCGCGAGGAAGACCCGTTCCAGCGGCATCCGCACGAGGTTCGGAAGTGCCCCGGTGAAGAGGATCACCAGCGCCTGGATCACCGTGATCAGCTCGCGCGGGATCGTCGTCCAGAGCGCGAGCTCGGCGCCGCCCTGGAACAGGAAGCCGAAGAGAATCGCGGCGAGGAACACGCCGGACGGATGCGACCGCCCCATCAGCGCCACCGCGATGCCGATGAAGCCCGCGCCCTCGACGGCGTTGAGGATCAGCCGCTTCTGTTCGCCCATCGTCGCGTTGATCGCCATCATGCCCGCGAGCGCGCCGGAGATCAGGAGCGCATACATCGTGATCCTGACCGGCGAGATCCCGGCATAGACGGCGGCCGGCTCGGACCGGCCGAAGGCGCGGATCATGTAGCCGAGCCGCGTGCGCCAGATCAGCAGCCAGACCGCGACGCAGGCGCCAAGCGCGATGAACAGGGTGACGTTGGCGGGCGTGCTCTTGAAGAGCGGCATGCCCATGGCCGAGGTGATGTCGAACAGCGTCGGCAGCCGCGCGCCTTCGGGAAAGCGCGCGGTCGCGGGGTCCATCGAGCCTACCGGCCTCAGCACGTTGACGAGAAGGTAGTTCAAGAGCGAGGCGCCGATGAAGTTGAACATGATCGTGGTGATCACGATATGGCTGCCGCGCTTGGCCTGCAGATAGGCCGGCACCGCCGCCCAGGCCGCGCCGAAGACCGCCGCACCGACCGTCGCGGCGGCGAGTGCCAGCGTCCAGTGCGGCCAGGGCAGCGCGAGGCAGACCAGCGCCACGCCCAAGCCCCCGAGTGTCGCCTGGCCCTCGCCGCCGATATTGAACTGGCTGGCATGGAAGGCGACCGCGACGGCAAGGCCGGTGAACATGAAATTCGTGGCGTAATAGAGCGTGTAGCCCCAGCCATAGGCCGAGCCGAGCGCGCCGGTGACCATGATGTTCAGCGCCTCGACCGGATTCTCGCCGATCGCGAGGATCACGAGCGCCGAGATCGCGAAGGCGATCACGAGGCTCAGGAGCGGGATGAGCACGACATCGGCCCATTTCGGGATCGTCTGCATCAGGCGGCCTCCCCACCCCGTCCGTTGGCGACGCCGGCCATCAGGAGGCCGAGCTCGCGCTCGTCGGTCTTGTCGGGCAGGCGTTCGCCCATGATGCGGCCGTCGAACATCACCGCGATGCGGTCCGAAAGGCTCATGATCTCGTCGAGCTCGACCGACACCAGCAGCACCGCCTTGCCGGCGTCCCTGAGTTCCACGATGCGCTTGTGGATGAACTCGATCGCGCCGATATCCACCCCGCGCGTGGGCTGGCCGACGAGGAGCAGATCGGGGTTCCGCTCGATCTCCCGCGCGAGGATGATCTTCTGCTGGTTGCCGCCGGAAAAGCTCCTGGCCTGAAGCGTCGGGGTCGGCGGGCGCACGTCGAAGCGCTGCATCTGCGTCTCGGCGTCGGCCAGGATCGCGCGATTGTCCATGAGCCAGCGGTTCTTCTGATAGGCCGGGTCGTGGTGATAGCCGAAGGCCATGTTCTCCCAGGCGGTGAAGTCCATGATCATGCCGAGATGCTGGCGGTCCTCGGGCACATGGGCGATGCCGTCGGCGCGCCGCGACTGGCCGTCGGAATGCTTGCCGGTCAGGTCGAGCGGCCGGCCGTTCAGCCGCGCCGTCCCGGTGCCGGTGCGGATGCCGCCCAGGACCTCCAGAAGCTCGGACTGGCCGTTGCCCGCGACGCCGGCGATGCCGAGGATCTCGCCCGCGCGGATGGTGAGCGAGATACCCTTCAGCCGCTCGACCCCATCCTCGTCGATGACTTGCAGGTTCTCGATCTCGAGCACGGTCTCGCCGGGCTTCGCCGGTGTCTTCGCCACGTCGAGCAGCACCTTGCGCCCGACCATCAGTTCGGCGAGCTGCTCGGGGCTCGTCTCCGCGGTCTTCACCGTCGCGGTCATCGCGCCGCGGCGCATCACGCTGACGGTGTCGGTGATCTCCATGATCTCGCGGAGCTTGTGGGTGATCAGGATGATCGTCTTGCCCTGCTCCTTGAGGTTGCCGAGGATGCGGAACAAGTGGTCGGCCTCGGCCGGGGTCAGCACGCCCGTGGGTTCGTCGAGGATCAGGATGTCGGCGTGCCGGTAGAGCGCCTTGAGGATCTCGACCCGCTGGAGATGGCCGACGCTCAGCTCCTCGATCACCGCGTCGGGATCGACGTCTAGCTCGTATTCCTGGGCCAGTTCGGCCAAGACCTTGCGCGCCTTGGCGAGCGAAGGCCGCAAAAGCGCGCCGTCCTCGGCACCGAGGATGACGTTCTCGAGAACCGTGAAGTTCTGCACCAGCTTGAAATGCTGGAACACCATGCCGATGCCGGCGCGGATCGCGGCCTGGCTGTCGGGGATCTGGGTCGCCCTGCCGTCGATGAAGATCTCGCCCGCATCCGCCCGGTAGAAGCCGTAGAGGATCGACATCAGCGTCGACTTGCCGGCGCCGTTCTCACCGATGATGCCGTGGATCGTGCCCTTCTCGACGCGGATCGAGATGTCCTTGTTGGCCTGGACCGGCCCGAAGGCTTTCGAGATCCCGCGAAGTTCGATGGCGGGAGCGGCAGTCGCCTGCCGCTCCGGTCTGGTCCTGGCTTCCATGTCCCGCGCGGCTCAGCTCACCGGGCAGGTGTTGTCGGACATGTAGTCATGCACCGTGATCTCGCCCGACTTGATCTTCTCGGCCGCGGCATCGACCGCCGCCTTCATCTCGTCGCTGACGAGGCTCGCATTGTGCTCGTCGAGCGCGTAGCCGACGCCCTCGGCGCCGAGATCCATGACCTGGATGCCGGGTTCGAGATCGGTGCCGGCGGCGAAGGCCTCGTAGACGGCGTTGTCGACGCGCTTCAGCATCGAGGTCAGCACCTGGCCCGGATGCAGGTGGTTCTGGTTGCTGTCGACGCCGATCGACAGGATGCCCTCGTCGGCCGCGGCCTGCAGCACGCCGATCCCGGTGCCGCCCGCGGCGGCATAGATCACGTCGGCGCCCTGGCTGATCTGCGCCTTGGTCAGCTCGCCGCCCTTCACCGGGTCGTTCCAGGCCGCGGGCGT